>JBEHXB010000042.1:0-11737 GCA_048498895.1 Pseudomonadota bacterium | reverse complement strand
ATCCTGCCGGGTCTCATATTCGACCAGGCGACTTGCATCCGCAAAGACGATCAGGGCGCCGTCGATCACGCCGCGCTCGTTGCGGTAGGGCAGAATTCGCATGGAATAGTGGCTGCGGCCATCCACATGATGGACCTGCCGCTCGATCGGTTTCTTTTGTTCGAAAACCGCCTGGATGTCGCGGCGCAAATCCCCGATATCGCGCAGATTGCTGGCGATGTCCGTCAGGGGGCGGCCGCGGTCGCCGGGTATCAGCTTGAAGATCGCCGTCGCGGCTGGGGTGAACGTGCGGATGGCAAGTTTGCCGTCCAGGAAGACTATGGCGACCTGCGTCGTCTCGAAGACATTGCGCAGGTCGGAGTTGGCTCGATCCAGCTCCTCCACCCGGTTCTGGAGCTCCGTGTTGACAGTATTGAGCTCTTCATTGACCGATTGCAGTTCTTCCTTGGATGTCTCCATTTCCTCGTTGGCGGACTGGAGTTCTTCGTTGATCGACTGCAATTCCTCGTTGGAGGATTTGAGTTCCTCGACGGCGGTTTCATATTCCTCCACCATCAGCTGCAACCGCCTGCGTGTTTCGGTGAGCTCCTGCTCGGCGTGTCCGAGCGCCTTGTCGAATTTACGACTCTGGCTGTCGGACGACGGCGGCTTCGCCGCGCCGGCTTCACCGGTGTCCCGGAAAACAACAAGGAACAGCGGATCATTCTCGTAGTTGCCGAAGGGCTCTACCACCAGGTCGGTGGCCCACATGCTGCCTTCGCCTTCGAAGGAAAGCCCGTTACGCTCGATCCGCTTGCCGCTTTCCTTGGCTTCGCGCAGGGCGGCACGCAGGTCATGGCGCAGTTCCTTGCGCGCCATCGCGGCAAGTTGCCGGCTCGGCGGACCGGCGGCAGCTTCGAGATACTTTCCGGTGCGTGCGGAATAATAAAGGATGTCGCCCTCGCGGTTGACCACCACATGAGCGGGGGCGAAGCGCTCCATCACCCGCCGTTCGACTTGGGCATGAAGATCGGCCAGCGTCATGGGCACATCGGTCCGTCCGGCCACGGTAGTCGATATAAAGTCGCTGACCCTGGTCTGCGGAAGCAGGCGGTGGGCGGCAAGTGCGCTGTTCCGCCTTTGATAGATGCGGTTCTTCTTGTCGATCGCGGTGAAAAGTTCAGGATGCTGGCTGACATTCTCCGACGTGCCCAGGAACAGGTAACGGCCCGGCTTGAGGGCGAAATGGAACAGCGGCAGGACGCGCGCCTGCAACTGGGTTCCAAAATAGATCAACAGATTGCGGCAGGAAATAAGGTCGAGACGTGAAAAGGGAGGATTTTCCAGGACGCTGTGTTGTGAGAAGACACACATGTCCCGAATGTCCTTGCTGATCGTGCAGTGCAGGTCGTCCCGCGCGAAATAGCGACGCAATCTTTCCGTCGAGACATTTTGCAGTTCAGACAGGTGATAGCGTCCGCTGCGGGCGAACTCGATTGCGGTTTCATCGATGTCCGTGGCGAAAATCTGCACATGGGGCGGCGCGCGCATGGTCTCCATATGCTCGCGTAGCAGGATGGCCAGCGAATAGGCTTCTTCACCGGTCGCGCAGGCCGGTACCCATATGCGCACGGCTTCGCCCTGGACGACATTCTGGAACAGGTTGGGGATGACCTGGCTTTTCAGCGCGTTGAAGGCGGCGGTGTCCCGGAAGAACGAGGTTACGCCGATCAGCAGGTCCCGGAAGAGCAGGGGCGGTTCCTGGGTGTTCTCGCGCAGATAGGCGATGTAGGAATCCAGGCTTGCAATCTGCAGCAGCTGCATCCGGCGCGCCACGCGACGCAGGAATACCGCCGTCTTGTAGCCGCTGAAGTCATGCTTCAGCCGGTCGTGCAATATGGCGGCAATCTGCTTTTGGGTTTTCACGGCATCACTGCTGGCAGCCTCCGGCACCTCTGCCGGGCTGACTTTTGGGCGTTTCACGGCGCCGCGCGCGAATTCGGCCAAACGCCGGCCCATCGCTTCCGCCGGCAGTACCAGGTCAACCACGTTGGCGGCGATGGCATTGCCCGGCATTTCCTTGTGGGCGGGGTCTGTTCCGTCCAATGCCTGTGCGAGCGTAACGCCACCATGTTCCTTGATGGCGCGCAGTCCCGATGTGCCGTCACTGCCCCCGCCGGACAGCAGAATGCCGATCGCGTATTCCCTGTATTCTGTGGCGAGGGATGAAAGTGTCTGGTCGATCGGAAAGTACCGCAGATCCTGGCCGCGCGGGGCCAGCTTCAGGCGTCCGTTCTTGACCGTCAGGGTCTGGTTGGCCGGGCAGACATAGACATGATCCGGCAGGATGGCCTCACCCTTGATGGCCATGGTCACCGGCATAGCGGTGCATCGCGACAGGAGCATGTGCAGCCTGCTCTTGTAGTCCTTGGGCAGGTGGGTCACGACGATGAACGCCATGCCGGTGTCGCTGGGCAACCCGCGGAAGAAAACCTCCAGGGCCTGCAATCCTCCGGCCGATGCGCCAATGCCGACGACCAACCCTCGATAATCGCTGGAATTCATGGCCGCCCCCTTATTCGCCGATGTCAGCGCGTCAGCAATCCGCCCTGCAACTTGTGCTAGCGCCTGCCGGAGGATGCAATGAAAAAAGGTTGCGCTGGGACGCGGTTGGCATGGCGGGATGTCGGCTGGAAAAACGTGACTACAAATAGCCTAAGGTTGCGATTGCCCGGCCGGTAACGATTTCTGTGCCGGTTTCGGATGCGAACGATGGTCAGGCGCAATTTTCAGTGTCGAATCCGTGAGCCGAAGGGTCCCCTTACTCAGACGATTCGGTTTCGTGCCGACCCAGGCGGCCAGCCTGCGCCAGGCCTTGAGTGGTAGGCGCAGCGCCCAGGGCGCGGGCATATGGCAGAAGGCCAGCTTCCTGACCTGGACATGCACGCGCCAGTCGGCGACCGAACCGGCGGGGAAGAACACCATGCCGCCGGGGCCGAAGTGACGGGCGACGCCATCATTGCCGGTAATGGTGACGCTGCCTTCCAGGAAGTGGATGGTCTCGTCGAAGCTGTAGCGCCAGCGGAAGCTGCCGGGGGTGCAATCCCACAGCATGGTCCATGACGATCCGTCGGTCGAACGCGACAGCACCCGGTTGCGGGCCTCGGGCCGGCCGCCGGTTATCCAGGACGGATCGATCGGAGCGCTCGCCAGCGGCAGGTCGGCGTCGAAGGCGGCGATGGAGGGCATGTCCTTTTCTCCAGACTTGCCACCGTCTTAGGGCGAAAAGGTAAATTAATGACTGAATTGTCATTTGGCCGGCCGGACCGCGGCGCACACCCCTTCCAGCCTCGCCGAAACGTGCTAGGAATCGGAACAACCGGCGGAAAAACAAGCCGGAGGGGAGGGGCTTTGCGGGGTTCACTATTTTTCTGCGTGGCATGGATGGCGGCCTGCGGGCCGGCCCTGGCCGATGATTTCGCCACCCATCTGTCCCCGGCCCCCGTCACCGACGGCACCCGGGCCGCTACCACTGGTGAGGGCCGGGCTGAGGCGCGACTGGACGGCGACCGGCTGACCGTCAGCGGCAGCTTCCAGGGTCTGGCCTCCAATGCCATCGCCGCCGAACTCAGATCGGGCAACGGCATCGGGGTGCCCGGCGACAAGTTGTTCGATATCACCGCTACCCCCGGCCGTGACGGTGCCCTGTCTGGTGCTGTCACCCTCAGCCGCGCCCAGCTCACCCAGCTGCGCCGTGGACATATCTATGTGCAGGTCGACAGCCAGAGTGCGCCGAACGGCAACCTGCAGGGCTGGCTTTTGCCGCCCCATCCCTTTGCCGGCGAGGATGTGCCGGTGGAAGGCCATGGTTTCCTGCCCCAGCTGGATGTGCCCCAGAGATGAGAAAGACAATTCTCGCCGCCACCTGTGCCTCCGCCGCCCTGGCTGCGGTCGCGTTCGCGCAGACACGCCCGTCCGGCCCCTTCACGGAACAACAGGCGCAGAACGGCCATGGCGCCTATGTTGCCAACTGCGCGGCGTGTCATGGCAATGACCTGAAGGGCGCGGGCGAGGCCCCCGCCCTGGCGGGAACCAGCTTCATGGGCGCATGGGGCGACCGTTCGACGGTCGACCTTTACAACATGGTCAAGGCGTCGATGCCCTATGGCAACGGCAACAGCCTGGACGCGGCTACCTATCGCAGTATCATCGCCTATGTGCTGTCCGCCAACGGCGCCGATGCCGGAACGGAGGCCTTCACCGGCAGCGAGGCGGTGAAAATCTCCGCCATAGCCGACGGCAAGGCGCCGGCCGCCGCGCCCGCGCCCACCCAGACGGCGGCAAAGGCGCCGGCCGCCGAACGCCCCGCCACTGCCTATCCGCCGGGACGGTTCGGGCTGATCGTGGCGGGCACGGTGAAGGACTATCGCCCTGTCACCGACGAAATGCTGGCCCATCCCGCCGACGGCGACTGGCTGATGTACCGCCGCAACTATCAGGGCTGGAGCCATTCACCGCTCAAGCTGGTCAATACCGGCAACGTGAAGGACCTGCAGCTCGTCTGGTCGTGGGCGATGAATGACGGCGGCGCCAGCGAAGTCACGCCCATCATTCATGACGGCATCATGTTCCTGTCCAACACGGCGAACACGGTGCAGGCACTGAACGCGGCGACGGGCGAGCTGATCTGGGAGAACCGCATCGGTCCGGCGCCGACGCGCGCCTATGGCGCGACGCGCAGCCTGGCGCTCTATGGCGACAAGCTGTTCGTGCCCACCACCGACGCCAAGCTCTATGCGCTGGATGCCAAGACCGGCAGGATCGTCTGGCAGACCCAGATCGAGGACGGCCGCGAAGGTTATTCCAATACCGGTGGGGCCATTGCTGTGCACGGCAAGGTGCTGGTGGGCCTGACCTACTGCAACCGCTATGAGGAGAAGCATTGCTTCATCAGCGCCTATGACGCCAATACTGGCAAGGTGGCGTGGCGCTTCAGGACTGTGGCGCTGAAGGGCGAGCCGGGCGGTGATACCTGGAATGGACTGCCCGATGAATTCCGCCAGGGCGCCGAGACCTGGATTGCCGGCACCTATGATCCGGAAACCAATACGACCTATTGGGGAACCGCCCAGGCCAAGCCATGGACGCGGGCGACGCGCGGTACCGCCGGCGGCGCCGATCTTTATGCGAATGCCACGCTGGCCCTGGATCCCGATACCGGAAAGCTGAAATGGTATTACAGCCACGCTCCCGGCGAGGCGCTGGACCTGGACGAGGTGTTCGAGCGCGTGCTGATCGACCATGGCGCGCAAAAGGATGTGCTGACCGTGGGCAAGGTCGGCGTGCTGTGGAAGCTGGACCGTGTCACCGGCAAGTACAAGGACAGCGCCCAGACCGTCTTTCAGAACGTCTATACCAGCATCGATCCGAAGACCGGCATTCCCACCTATCGCCAGGACATCCAGGATGCCAAGGTGGGCGAATGGGTGTCGTCATGTCCCGGTCCGGCCGGCGGCCATGACTGGCCCGCCACCTCATACGATCCGGACAGCGACCTGATGCTGATCCCGCTGCACCAGTCCTGTGTGCTGATGCGCGGCAATCCGCTGGAAAAGAAGATAGGCCCTGCCGCGACCAATGCCGGCTCGCAGCAGCTGTTCGAGATGCCGGGTACCGACGGCAATCTGGGACGGTTGGCGGCATACGATACCACCACCATGAAAGCGGCCTGGAGCCTGCAGCAGAAGGCGCCTTTCCTGACGGGCGTGCTGACCACCGGCGGCGGAGTTGCCTTTGTGGGTGATTTCGACCGTCGCTTTCGCGCCATCGAGACACGCACCGGCAAGACGCTTTGGAAGACGCGCCTGACAACCAGCGTCCAGGGCCATGTCGTCTCCTATGCGGTGAACGGGCGCCAGTATATCGCGGTGGAGACCGGGCTTGGCGGCGGCAGCCCCGTGGCCAAGCCCACCACGCTCTTGCGTGATGTGCATCACCCGGGCAATGGCAACGCGATATTCGTCTTTGCCCTACCGGAAAATTGACCAGGAGATTGTCATGGTTGTTTCGATCCGTTCCATGCTCGCTGCTTCCGCGATGGCAGCGGCGATTCTTGCACCTTCCGGCGCCTTCGCCGCGCGGGCCTATATCGGAACCTACACGCCGAACGGGTCGGGCGCGCGCAGTGAGAACCATGGCGAAGGCATCTATCTGGTGGATATCAACGACGAGACTGGCGCGCCGTCGCATCCCCGACTGGTCGCCAAGACCCCGTCACCGTCCTGGATAACCTTCTCGAAGGACCATCGTTTTCTTTATGCCGCAAACGAGATCGCGACCTATGGCCCCCAAAAAACCGGCTCGGTCAGCGCCTATGCCGTAGACCAGGCCAGCGGCAAGCTGAAGCCGCTGAACGTGGTGAGCTCCGAACTTGCGATTCCCTGCTACATCTCGGTCCATCCCAGCGGCAAGTTCCTGATGGTCGCCAATTACAGCGGCGGCGGCTACACCATCATCCGCATCAAGCCTGACGGCAGTTTGGGCGAGGCCACTGATGTGGTGAAGCCGGAAGGGCCGCTCAATCCCGCAACCGCATCCGACAATCCGCCGGGCCAGCTGGCCGGCAGCGACCATCGCGGCTCGCGCGGCCACATGATCGGTCCCGACCCTTCCGGCGAATATGTGATCGGCGATGATGCCGGCCGCGACCAGATTTTCGTCTGGAAGCTGGATACCAACACCGGCAAGCTCAACCAGGTGTCTGTGACCAAGGCGCTGCCCGGCTCGGCGCCGCGTCATTTCGTGTTTTCACCCGACGGCAAGACCATGTACCAGCTGCAGGAGCAGGACTCGCGCCTGTCGACCTACGCTTTCGCGAACGGCAGGCTGACGCTCAAGGGACCGTCCATATCCGTACTTCCGAACGGCTATCAGGGCAGCAATACCGCCTCGGAGCTGCTGATCGACAAGGCGGGCAGGCATCTGTATGCCGGTAATCGCACCCAGGATTCCATCGCGGTCATGACCATAGGCGCTAACGCCATGCCGGCCCGCGTGGCGAACGTACCCACCGAGGCGGACCTGCCGCGCAGCCTGACCCTGTCGCCGGACGGACGCTTCCTCTATTCGATGAACCAGAAGGGCGACAATATCACGACCTTCCGCATTGGTGCCGATGGCATGCCGAAATTCACCGGCCATTACATGGCGCTGGGCACGCCGGCGGTAATGGCGTTTCTGCCTTAAACGCAATCAGGGAGGACGGAATGGACAAGCGGCAATTCCTCACGGGCGCGATGGTCGCGGCGGCGACGCCGGCTTTTGCGCAGCATGCTCCGGGTACGGATTCTTTGGGCCGCCGCGGCGTGGAGACGCCGAAAAAGGCGCCACGCCGCAAGGCCAGAACCACCAAACTGTTCCTGGCGCCGCCGTGCTGGGCCAATGCCATTTCGGTCGAGCCTGGCAAGGGGTTTTGGGTTCAGGAACAACGCCACGACGGCGATCCCGAAAAGGCGTGGCTGCTGGACTTCAAGACCGGCAAGGTGCTGCACACGGTCGTCACCCAGTCCAAGAACACTTCGGGCGGCGTATGGGGCGGCGGTTATATCTGGAGCGGCGCCAATGGCGCCTCCATCAAGAACCATCCCACGCCGCCCGTGAATGGCATCTTTCAGACCGACATGAACGGCCGGCAGATCAGCTGGCGCCAGATTCCCTTCGGACCGAAGGACGATGGCGGTTCCTGTCACGGCATGGGTTGGCAGCAGGATGCCAGCGTGCCGGGCGGCAAACTGTGGGTCTATGCCAACCGGCTGGAATCCATCGTGCGCATCGATCCGAAAACATGGGCAGTGGACTGGATGTTTCCCGTGACGCACGAGATAGGTCGCCTGCATGGCATCACCTATGACCCGCGTGAGGGCGGCATCATCTGGCAGGTTTGCGGCACCCAGGACCCGAAGGTGATCGGCTATCAGGGTTATCTGCCGGGCCTGGTGAAGTATGACGCCCACAGCGGCAAGGTGAAGGAGATCGTCGATTTCGTGCCCGGCTCCTGCGACATCCATGACGTGACGATCAGGGACGGCCAACTGTATGGCGTCGACGCGGGCGAGCATCCGGGCTGGCCGATCGATGCCAAATATGCGCGGCCCGGATTCCCCGAGCTGAACAGCCCCAGCGGCGGATATGTCTTCAAGATCGATCTTGTTTGAGAACTCCTGCGGGTTCGTTCAGCTGAAGCCGCCCTCTGTTCCGATGCTTTGCATCGAAAGGAGAAGCGCGCCTGTGCGTTATGGGAATATTGTTGCGACGCAGTAAGTGGTAGGGGGTTGCTGAATTCGTTCGGGCCGCCATACTCGCCCGGTTGAGAATGGGCGGGGTAGGGCATGGCGCTGGGCGCACTTTCGGGCTGGACGCGGTCGCAGAAGCATGTGGTTGCCGCCAGTTACCTGGCCTGGACCTTCGACGCCCTTGACTTCTTTGCGCTCGTCTTCGTTCTGCCCGATGTGGCCAAGCAGTTCGACGTGGGCATTCCCGCGGTTGCGCTGGCGGTGACTTTGACGCTGGCGGTGCGTCCTCTTGGCGCTTTTCTGTTCGGTCGGCTGGCTGACGATTACGGCCGGCGCAAGGTGCTGATCTTCAATGTCATCTGCTATTCGGTGTTCGGATTCGCCACGGCATTTTCCACCAGTCTTGATGTCTTCCTGATTATTCGCGCCTTGTTCGGCGTAGCGATGGGCGGCATCTGGGGGATCGGCGCGAGCCTTGCGATGGAGACTGTCCAGCCCAAGGCGCGGGGATTCGTTTCCGGCCTGCTGCAGTCCGGCTATCCCTCGGGGTATCTGATCGCATCGCTGGTCTTTGGGGCGCTATATGTTCATTTTGGCTGGCGCGGCATGTTCATGGCCGGGCTGGTTCCGGGGCTGCTGTTGGCCCTCTATATCTATCTGGCAGTACCAGAGAGTGCGTCCTGGCGCCGTCCCGCAACCGTGAGCGCGGGCCGGCATGGCCTGCACCTGGCCGGCGTTACCGCGGCGCTGGTTGTTGTGATGTTCCTGCTGATCGAGTTCGGCCGCGAACAGGGCCTGCTTTACATCGTCCTGCTGGTGGTGCCGCTGCTGGTTCTGGCCGCGGTGATGACACCCTTTATCCGGCAGTACTGGAAACTGGCGCTTTACGCCATCATCCTGATGACGGGCTTCAACTTCTTCAGCCACGGAACCCAGGACCTCTACCCCGTCTTCCTGCGCGAGCAGCATCATTTCGATCCTGCCACGGTAACGACCATTACGGTCATCCTGAACATCGGCGCAATCGTGGGCGGGCTGTTCTTCGCCTCTCTCAGCCAGTCACTGGGCCGGCGCAAGACAGTGGTGATGGTGACGCTGCTGTCACTGCCGGTGATCTATTTCTGGGCCTATGCGCCTACCGCGGTCACGCTGGCCGCCGGCGCCTTCCTGATGCAGGTCTGCGTGCAGGGCGCGTGGGGCGTGGTGCCGGTGCATCTGAACGAACTGTCGCCTGCCGCGGTGCGGGGCACTTTTGGCGGCACCGTCTATCAGCTTGGCAATCTGATCGCGTCCGTCAACGCGGTGTTCCAGGCCGAGTTCGCGCAGAGTCAGGGCGGCAACTATTCCATCGCGCTGGCGGTCGTGGCCGCCTTCGCGGCAATCCTGATCGCGGTGATGATGTATTTCGGGCCCGAGGCGCAGAACGCCGACATGGGCGCGGCCGTGCCCGCGGAAGAATAGAAAGACAGGGGAAAAATGATGCGCAAACCTGGTAGTGCGAATTTGGCCATCGCGGCGCTGCTGGCGCTGGGAATCTTGGCGGCGGGAATTCTGATGTCCGGCCCGGCCTCGGCGCAACAGACCGAGCTTTATGTCCTGACGCCCGGCGTGGTCTACAATTCCGGGCTGGTGGACCTGGCTCAGTCCTATACCAAGGAGACCGGCGTCAAGGTCACGGTCAAGGCCACCGGCATGGCCCGCATCGTGAACGACATCAAGACCGGCACGCCCGTCGCCGATGTGGTGGCGCTGCCGATCGCCTTCATGGACGGGATGGAAGCCGAAGGCAGCATCGTGGCCGGGACCCGCGCGCGCCTGGGCCGCGTCTATGTCGGTCTGGCGGTGCCCAAAGGCAAGCCGCATCCCGATATCTCCACACCTGAGAAGCTGGCCGCGGCGCTGAAGGCCGGCGGCACGGTGCTCTATTCCAATCCCGCCACCGGCAGCATGGAGGCGCGCATCATCAACGACATGCTGCACCGCTATCCGGTTTTCGAGGGCGTCAAGAGCAAGATCAGCCTGAAAGGCGAGGGCGGCGAGGCGCTGGTGCGCGGCGAGGGCGACATGGCGCTGCAACTCATCTGCGAGGTGCTCAACCATCCTGAGATCGAACTGGTCGGAACCGTGCCCGAGGAATTGGGCGCCTATATCGACACCGCGCTGGCGGTGTCGTCGCGGTCCCCCCACCAGCAGGCCGCGAAGGCCTTTCTCGATTATCTGATGGCACCCGAGCATGTCGCCCTTTGGGAGAACAAGGGCCTGCAGCGGATGAAATAGGAGGGAACATGCAGCGGCGCGATTTTCTGGGCGGGGCCGGCGCGGCGGCGCTGGCGGAAGCGATGGCGGCGACAGCGGCCCGGGCCGCGCCGCTGGAGGATATTCCCATCATCGACACCCATGTGCACCTGTTCGATTCCCGCCGTCCGCAGGGCGTGCCGTATGCCGGCTCGCCGGAATGGGCGCGCGACATGCACGGCGTCGCGCTGCCTTCGATCTATGACCGGTATGCCAAGCCGCTGAACATCGTCGGTGCCATCGAGTTGGAGGCCAGTCCCTGGGTGGAAGACAATCTTTGGGTGCTGGAACAGATGCAGACCGATCCGCTGTTTGTCGGCACGGTTGGCGACCTGGAACCTGAAAAGCCCGACTTTCCCCAATTATTCGACCGCTTCCGCAAGAACCCGATGTTCCTGGGCATACGCTGCGGCAATATCTGGGGCCGCGATGTGACCAAGCAGATTGGCGATCCGAAATTCATCGACGGGCTCAAGCGCGTGGCCGACGCCGACGCGGTGATGGACACGGCCAATCCTACGCTGGACCTGCTGGAGGCGATGATCCGGATCAATGACAAAATTCCGTCCCTTCGGATCGTGATCGACCACCTGCCGCAGCTCGATCCTGACGACGAAAAGGCCTATGCCGTGCTGCTGCGCGAAATCCACGGCCGGCCCAAGATCAACGCCAAGCTGTCGGAGATCGACCACCGCTCCATGAAGGCGCGTGGGCTTGCCGCCCACAAGGCGCGGCTGGACCAGTTGATGGAGGCGTTCGGCGAGGACCGGGTTGTGTTCGGCACCGATTGGCCCAACAGTTGGGGCACCGCCACCCCCGCCGAAATCGTCGCCATCGCGCGGGCCTATTTCGCCACGCGCACGCATGAGGCGGCGGAGAAGTATTTCTGGAAGAATTCGCTGGCCGTTTACAAATGGAAGAAGCGGGCGGCAAACCAGCCCAGCCTCTGACGTCATGCCGGCACGCCGCGAAGCGGCAAGGAAGGCATCAGGCCATCGCCTTGGCTTTATGCCAAGCCAAGGCGATGCGCCGGCCGCCTGATGGTCTTCCCCGCTTCACGCCGTCGTGTTTGTCCCGGCACGACGCGCCGGGCGTGTTACTTCGGCGCCGCTGCCGTCCTCAGATAGGGCTTGTGTGTCTTGTAGCCGAATGCCCGCCTGGACCCAGATGCT
>JBEHXB010000041.1:0-11901 GCA_048498895.1 Pseudomonadota bacterium | reverse complement strand
GACGCGCTTCACATCAGTCTGGAAGATGCGCATGCGGTGATGAACCGCAATTTCTTCGGCACGATGCTGATGTGCCGGCGGGTGGTGCCGGGCATGGCGGAGCGCAAGAGGGGCGCGGTGATCAATTTCGGGTCGCTGAACGGCCATGTCGGCGTGTCGCCGGAAGTTGTCTATGGCTGCGCCAAGGCGGCGATCCTGCATTATACCCGCAGCCTGGCGCTGGAGATGCGCCCCTATGGCGTTCGGGTGAACGCGGTCAGCCCCGGCCCCACCACCACGGCCCGTTTCCTGGCCACCCGGAAAACCGATGCCGGCATGATTGATAACGTCTCGCTGGAGCGCTACGCCAAGCCCGCCGAGATCGCCAATGCCGTGGCCTTCCTCGCATCCGATCTGTCCGCCTTCGTTTCCGGGCAGGTGCTGCGCGTCGACGGCGGCATGACCCTGTTCCCCGGCTGATCGCTTTTCTCTAGGAACCGTCCCGATGTCCAATTCCAAGTCCGTCAACAAGCCAGGCAAGATGCTGCGCTCACGCGCCTGGTTCGACAATCCCGCCAATCCCGACATGACAGCGCTCTATCTGGAGCGTTATCTGAATTACGGCCTGACCCGCGAAGAGCTTCAGTCCGGCAAGCCGATCATCGGCATCGCCCAGACCGGCAGCGATCTTTCACCCTGCAACCGCCATCACATCGAACTGGCCAAGCGAATCCGCGAAGGCATCCGCGAGTCCGGGGGCATCGTGATGGAATTTCCGGTCCATCCCATACAGGAAACCGGCAAGCGGCCCGGCGCCGCGCTGGACCGCAACCTGGCCTATATGGGCCTGGTCGAACTTCTGTACGGCTATCCGATCGACGGCGTGGTGCTGACAATCGGCTGTGACAAGACCACGCCTGCCTGCCTGATGGCGGCGGCGACGCTGGACATTCCCGCCATCGCCTTCTCTGTCGGCCCGATGCTCAACGGCTGGCACCGCGGCGAACGCACCGGATCTGGCACCATCGTGTGGAAGGCCCGCGAGATGATGGCGCGCGGCGAATTGGACTATCCCGGCTTCGTCGACCTGGTGGCGTCCAGCGCCCCGTCGGTGGGCTATTGCAACACCATGGGCACGGCCAGCACGATGAACTCGCTGACCGAGGCACTGGGCATGCAACTGCCGGGTTCGGCCTCGATCCCGGCGCCGTACCGCGAGCGCGGGCAGATGGCCTATGCCACGGGCCTGCGCATTGTGGAGATGGTCCACGAGGACCTGCGCCCCTCCAAGATCATGACCAAGGAGGCGTTCCACAATGCCATCGTGGTCAACTCCGCGATCGGCGGCTCGACCAACGCGCCGATCCACATCAGCGCCATTGCCCGGCACATGGGCGTGGATGTGCCGCTGTCGGATTGGCAGACGGTCGGTCACAAGGTACCGCTGCTGGTCAACCTGCAGCCGGCCGGCGAATATCTGTCCGAGGATTTCCACCATGCCGGCGGCGTGCCCGCGGTGGTCAACATCCTGATGGAACACGGGCTGATCAACGAAAACGCCCTGACGGCGAACGGCAAGACGATCGGCGAGAATTGCCGGGGCAAGGAAGTCCTGCTGCCGCACGTGATCTGGCCCTTCGACAAGCCCATGAAGACCGATGCCGGCTTCATCGTGATGAGCGGCAACCTGTTCGACAGCGCGATCATGAAGACCAGCGTGATCAGCCCGGAATTCCGTGAACGTTATCTGTCCAACCCCGCCGACCCCGAAGCGTTTGAAGGCAACGCCGTGGTGTTCGACGGTCCGGAGGATTACCACCACCGTATCGACGATCCCGCGCTTGGTATCGACGAACGTTCGATCCTGGTGATGCGCGGCGCCGGCCCGGTGGGCTATCCCGGCGCGGCCGAGGTGGTGAACATGCGGCCACCGGCTGCCCTGCTGAAGGCGGACATCAACGCCCTGCCCTGCGTCGGCGACGGGCGCCAGTCGGGCACGTCCGGCTCGCCGTCAATCCTCAACGCCTCGCCGGAAGCCGCCGTGATGGGCGGGCTGGCGCTGCTGAAGACCGGCGACAAAATCCGTATCGACCTGAACAAGGGCACCTGCAATGTGCTTATCAGCGATGCGGAACTGGCCGAGCGCCGCAAGGCGCTGGAAGCGGCGGGCGGCTACAAGTATCCCGCCTCCCAGACGCCATGGCAGGAGATTCAGCGCGAGCATGTCGGCCAGATGGGCACCGGCATGGTGCTGGAGAACGCTGTCAAGTATCAGAAGATCGACGAGACCATGGGCATCCCGCGGGATAATCACTGAGGCAAGCCCTGCGGCCGAAAAAGCAAAAAAGGCGCCGGATTTCTCCGGCGCCTTTTTTTCTGCTCATCGTGCCGCTCAGACGACAGTGCGCTTGACCACCTGCTTCTGGCTGCCCAGCTTGTCGATGCCCAGCTCCATCACATCGCCTTCCTTCAGGAAGACCGGCGGCTTCATGCCAAGCCCGACGCCTGGGGGCGTGCCGGTGGAGATCACATCGCCCGGCTGCAGGCTCATGAACTGGGTGATATAGGAGATCAGGGTCGGTACGTCGAAAATCAGCGACTGGGTATTGCCGGTCTGCACACGCTTGCCGTTCAAATCCAGCCACAAGCCCAGATTGTTGAGGTCGCCCACTTCGTCCAGCGTGACCAGGTAGGGGCCGAAGGGACCAAATGTGTCGCAGCCCTTGCCTTTATCCCAGGTGCCCAGGCGCTCGAGCTGATATTCGCGCTCCGACAGGTCGTTGACCACGCAGGCGCCGGCCACATAATCCAGCGCCTTGTCCTTGGAGACGTATCTGGCTTCCTTGCCAATCACGATCCCCATCTCGACTTCCCAGTCGCCCTTCTTGGCGGTGGGCGGCAGGTAGACATCGTCATTGGGGCCGATGATGGCGCTGGTCGCCTTCATGAAGATGATCGGCTCGCTGGGCTCGGGCATGCCGGATTCAGCGGCATGATCGGAATAGTTCAGGCCGATGCAGATGAACTTGCCGACATTGGCGACCGGCTCGGCCAGGCGGACATTGCCGTCCACCACCGGCAGGCTGTCGATCCTGGCAGCGCGGATGGCCGACAGGTCGGCCAGCACCTTGCCGTCAATATCCTTCACCACGCCCGACAGGTCGCGGATCTTGCCCGCGCCATCCAGCAGACCGGGTTTTTCCTGGCCCTTGGGGCCATAGCGCAGCAACTTCATAGGTTCTCTTCCTTCACAGGTTTGGGCAAAACGCAGGCGCGCGCCCGCACGGGTCCGGGCGCGGTTTTAGCCCGGCTGGACGCGGGCGGGAACCCGTAAGGTCCGCGGCTTACTGCTGCGGCGTGACGGTGCCGGTCGCGTCGTTCGTGGTCGCCGATGCACCCGCAGAAGCGCCGGGGGCGGGAGCCGCGGCAGCGCCGGGGGCCGGAGCCGCGGGAGCAGCAGCGCCGGGAGCGGCAGGAGCGGCACTACCACTGGCGGGGAATACGGTCGCCAGATAGTTGGTGATGGTGTCGAATTCCGCGCTGGTGGCGTTGGCACCATTGTTAGCCATCTGATCCACCAGAGCTTTCCAGCCGTCCTTGTCCATCCTTTGGTTGGACGCGATTTCCGGCGAATGGCACTGGGAACAAACGCGGACCGTCACATCGCGGCCCGGGCCCGGGGGCAGACTGGGGAAGTCATCCGCCCAGGCACCCGTCGCAGAAGTCAAAACCATCAAAGTGACCAGATGAATCTTGCGCACGTTTAACACTCTCTTTTATGCCCCGCCTGGAACTCGCCATTTACACTAGTTTTTGGGCAAAGCGAAGGCGATGACCTCATCATTGGTGACCACGGAACCGGTCTGGGACCCGCCGGTATTCATCACTGTGACGAATTGACGGCCGTCCGCGCCCAGATAGGTGACGGGGGTGGCCGTAACCGAGGCTTTTAGCTTGATTTCCCACAGCTTGTCCCCGGTGGCCGTGGCGAACGCCCGGAAGCGGAAATCGTCTGTTGCGCCCACGAAGGTCAGGCCGCTGGCGGTCAGGATGGTCCCGCCAAGCCCCGGCCGTCCGGTATCCTGCAGACCAGGGGGGAAGCTGTCGGTGACGCCGAGGGTCTTGCGCCAGGCGATATCGCCGGTATCGACATTGACGGCCACAAGCTGGCCCCAGGGCGTGGGACCGCAGGGCAGCTTCTTGTCGGGATCCCAGAAGCGGAGCACGCCATAGGTATTGGCCAACGTGCCGTCGGGCTTCTTCTCCACTCTCATGGGCTGGAACAGATTGTTCACATTGGCCACGAACAGCCGGAGCTTGGGATCGAAGCTGCCGCCATAATAGTTGACCCCGCCCTGCGTGCCGGGCGGCGAGACCGTGATTTCGTTGTAGCCCGGCGGCAGGAATGGACCGCCCAGCACCATGTGGTTGTCGTCGACCAGCTTCTCGCAATAGGCCTGGTGGCTGGGTTCGCCCTTGTAGAGGTTGTCGCGCGAAATGTGGTTCTGCGACAACGGTTCGGGTTTGACCGGGAAAGGCTGGGTGGGCGAAGTCTGTTCGCCTGGCACCTTGCTTTGCGGAACGGGCCGTTCCTCGACGCCGAAAATCGGCTTTCCGGTCACGCGATTCAGGATGAAGGCCAGCGCGTTCTTGTTCACCGTCAGCACGGCGGGAATTGTCTGGCCATCCTTGTGCACGTCCATCAGCACCGGTGGGTCCTGGGTATCCATGTCCCAGATGTCGTGATGGACGACCTGGAAGTGCCACAGGTACTTGCCGGTGTTTGCGTCCACTGCCACCAGCGAGGAGCCGTAGAGGTTGTTGCCCGGCCGGTCGACTCCGACGCGGTCATTGTTGGGCGCTCCCAGCGGCATATAGAGGATGCCGCGGTCGGCATCGACCGTCATATAGCCCCACACATTGACGCCGGAGCGGTTTTCCGCGCTGCCCTTGCCCCAGGTCTCGTAACCTGGCTCGCCAGGACGCGGCACCGTATGAAAGGTCCAGACCAGCTTGCCGGTCGCGGCGTCCCAGGCGCGGGTGTCACCGCGCGGTCCGCGGTTGGGGCCGGCGTCGGGATTGCCCGCCCCCGTAATGATCAGGTTCTTGTAGACCACCGGCGGAGAAGGCAAATCGTAGAAGCCCTTCATATCGGCGGGCATCACCTCAGGCGTTTTCAGATTGAGGATGCCGTTATCGCCAAAGCGGGGATTGAGCTTTCCGGTCGCGGCATCGAGCGAATAAAGCCGGCCCAGCCGCGAACCGAACACGATCGAAGCCGGCGCGCCTTCGCCGCCCGCCCAATAGGACACGCCGCGCCTGGTCGCGATATCCTCGTCGGGAAGATCGTAGGTCCATTTGCGCTGGCCCGTGGTGGCGTCCAGCGCCAGGATCTGGCCATAGGGTGAAGCGATGTACATGCTGTTGCCGACCACGATCGGAATCGCTTCGGCCAGACGCGGCCGGCCCTTGTAGCCATCCGGCGTCAGATGGATGCTCCAGGCAGGCTGCAGCCGGGCAACATTATTCTGCGTGATCTGGGTAAGCGGCGAATAGCGCTGGCCGCCCAGGTCATGGCCGCTGGTTTGCCAGTCGGTCGACTGTTTCAGGGAATCAGCGGCAAAGGCTCCTCCCGCCAGCATTGCCAGGGCCGCGGCACAGCTTGCAGCCTTCAACACCGATTTGATCATCACCTTCGTCTCTCCCCGAAACACTTTGAACGCAAAGGCGGCCATCGCACGGCGACGGCCGCCTTTTCCAGGCTGAGCCCTTTATGGGCGCTGTGCCGTCCGGCGCGGCGGCGGCGGCACGTAATCAGTAAGCGTGTTCTCCGGCTTCTTGGCGGCCCAGGCGATGCCGCGCATCAGCACCTGCCGGATCGCCGGATCCTCAAGGCTGTCGACCATGTGGCCCTGCATCCAGACGAAGGCGCGGGCCGGCGCGGTGCCGCCCGACACCGTGTGCTCCCAGGTCCACATCTGCGGCACGGTCTTGCCGACGCCGCCGCCGCGGCGCGCACTGGGCGTGTCGGGCATGGTGACGGTCAGGATGGGATGGATGTCGGGCGCGAAGGTCATGTTGTAGAAGGCCTCGTCATAGACCTCCATCGGCATGCCTTTGATGATGGGGTTGTCCTTGTCGACCGCGTTGTAGTCGAGCGTGGCCGTCCAGGTATAATTGGTCTCGCCATGCTTCTTGCCGGCACCCACCAGCGTGGCCATGTCGGCAGGATCGGGGCCGCACAGCGAGTCGTGCAAGGTGACCAGGCCGCCGCCGCGCTTCACATAGTTCTGCAGCATCGCGCGCTGCTCGGGCGTCATGTAGCCGGCATCGCCCTTGTAGATGACCACCACATCGGCCTTGTCCAGCTGGGCCTGGCTGGGAAATGACAGCGCGCCATCCACCACGGCGCCATGCTCGGTCAGGAGCTTGGACCAGGTGTCCAGCCAGAAGGGATAGTCATGCGCGCCAGGTCCGTGGCTTTTCAGGCCCGCGAACAGGAAGATGTGCATGCCATTGACGTTCTGGCCCTGCGCATGCGGCGCGGGCCATTGGGAATATTTCGAATAGTCGGCGGCGGTCTGTGCCGATGCCCCGGAGGCGATCAGCGCGAAGGCGGCGGCGCCGGCCAAAGGCAGGAATTTCTTGAACGAATGCATTGGTCCACGTCCCTTTCCTCAAACTGTCCCGACGGGTTCGTTAGGCCCTGTCTCTGTAGACAATATACGCCGGCAGTCTAGTGGCCGCCCCGCGCATTTGCCAGCGGACAAGTTGACATCCTGATCGCGCACACGCGCATCATTCCTTCTTGCAGATGCGAAACTCGCGACATTTTGAGTGGATTTAAATTTTGTCAGACTTGTCCCTGCGGCTTTGCCGCCGGGCCGCCCATTGCCTTGGCCAGGGTCGAGTAGCGCTCTGGCTCGGTGTAGGACATGCGCAGATGGGTCAGCAGGGCTTCCTGCGGATCGGCGGCGGAGACGCCCGCCACCAGATCCAGCAGCGCGCGATGATGGCTTAGGCGCCAGCGCCGTATTTCCTGGCTCACATGCTCCAGCGTCTTGTGCGCGAACAGCGGCACCATCAGCGTGTTGAGCGCGCGTTCCAGATAGGGATTGCCGGTGGCGCGCCAGATGACGCGGTGGAATTCCAGGTCCAGCGCGGCCGCGTCCAGCAGCGTGCCATTCCAGGCTTCCATCTGCCCCATCAGCTTTTCCAGCTGGGCCAGTATGTCCGCTGTCATGCGACTGCGCGCCAGCTTGATCGCCTCGGTTTCCAGGATGATGCGCAGCGAGGAAATCTGCAGCACCTCCTCGGCGCCCAGGTCCATCACGAACATGCCGCGGCGTTCGCGGTTGACGACCAGTCCCTGTTCCTGAAGCTGGGACAGCGCCTCGCGCACGGGAATGCGGCTGATGTTCAACTCGCGCGCGATCTGGCTTTCGTTCAGCCGGTCGCCCGGCTTGTACTTGCCTGCCAGGATGTCTGCCCGCAGCATCTTGACCACATGCGCGCGCAGGGTCGGCGGTGCCGTTCCGGGCTGGCCGCCAACAGGGGTTATCGGCTCGATCGGTGTCTCCACGACATCCCTCAAGGCAGCGCATAGGCGACCACGTAATCGCCCTGCTTGTTGTGTAGCGCCGAATGTCCGCCCGCGGCAACGACCACATACTGCTTGCCGTTGCTGTTCAGCCGGTAGGTCATGGGCATGGACTGGCCCGCCGCAGGCAGGCTGACGCGCCACAATTCCTTGCCTGTTTCGGTGGAGAAGGCCCGGAAATAGCGATCGGTCGTGGCGGCGATGAAGGTCAGGCCCGATGCGGTGGTGATGGCACCGCCCTGGTTGGGCACGCCAAGATGGAACCACAGCGGCCAGGGTGCTTCGTCCCTGGTCGTACCCAACGGAACTTCCCAGACCTTCTTGCCGGTAGTGATGTCGATTCCGGCAAGTTTGCCCCATGGCGGCGCATTGCAGGGCGCCCCGAACATGCTCATCATGTCGTCATAAACCTGCCGGTAGGGCGTGCCGATCAGCGGCGAATAGCCGTCCGAGCCCTTGTGCGGCGCCAGGTGATGGGCGCCCAGCACACTGTTGGAATTGACCACAAGGATATTGCGCTTGGGATCGAAGGCCAGTCCTCCCCAGTCCATGCCGCCTACGCTGACCGGATAATCGACGCTGGATTCGGAATAGAAGGGGGTGAAGATGCCGTCATTCTTCAGCTTGTTGAAGCGGCGCTGGCAGTCCCATTTGTCGATCAGCGCGAAACCGAACATGTCCTTGTCGGTCATCTTCGTGATCGTGATCTGATGCTCCGGCAGTACCGGGATCGGTTGCGTTGGCGACAGGCCCCTCTGCAGGCCTGCGGTAGAAACCGGCGTCTCCTTCACCGGAAAGATGGGTTTTCCGGTGAGACGATTGAGCACGAAAATGTAGCCCATCTTCGTGGCCTGGGCGAGCGCGGGGATCACCTTGCCGTCGGGAGCCTTGTAATCGAACAGCAGCGGCTGGGCCGGAGTGTCGTAATCCCAGATATCCTTGTGCACGAACTGGTAGTGCCAGGCTACCTCGCCGGTATCGACGTTCAGCGCCACCACCGACGAGCCATAATAGTCCCAGTCACCCTTGCCCAGGACCGCGTCGATCTGCGGCGTGCCGGTGGGCAGGTAGATCAACCGGTTCTTCAGGTCCACCGACATGGGCGCCCACACATTGGGGGCGCTGCGCGGGAAGGTCGGCATCGCGGCGGGCGCGGCGCCATTCGCGTCGGCCGGCTTCTTGTCGCCGGCAGGCTTGCCATCGGCGGCGGCTTCGGCCTGCTGGCCAACGATGGTGGGATTGGCCATCACGCTGGGCGGGGCGGCCGTGAAGGCCCACACCAGCTTGCCGGTACGTGCATCGAGCGCGCGCACCACGCCGCCGGGCATGTCGACATTGTGGAAGTCGATGATCTTGGAGCCCGTGATCACTTTGTCGCCGACCACGGTGGGCGCCGATGAGACACCATAGAGGCCCGGCTTTTCGACATGACCCAGGTCGGCCTGCAGATTGACCATGCCGCCCGTGCCGAAATCGGGACAGGGCTTGCCGCTGTTGGCATCGAGCGCCCACATCTTGCCGTCGATGGTGCCGGCGAAAATGCGCTGGGCACAGAAGGCATCGGCGGGCTTGAGGCTGTCCTTCCAGTAGGAAACGCCGCGGCACACGATCACGGTGGCGCCGTTGGTGTCGGGCCTGAGGTCGCGCATCCATTTCTGCTTGCCGGTTTGCGGGTCCAGCGCGGCAATGCGGTTGCGCGGCGAGCACAGATAAAGCGTGTCATTGGCCAGGATGGGCGTCGCTTCGAAGGCAAGGTTCTTCACCTCGCCCGGGGCCGACAGGTCGCCGGTGCGGTAGGTCCAGGCGACCTTGAGGTCCTTCACATTCTCCGGCGTTATCTGGGTATTGGCGCTGTAGCGCTGTCCCTGCTCGCCATGGCCCCATTCGGGCCAACCGTCCACCGGCCCGCCATTATGGCTGTAGCTCTTGTTCTGACCGCAGGCGGCAAGACCGATGGCCGCAACGACGATCGTGGCGGCGAGTGCGGCGAGCCGACGCCCGCTGGATGGGCTGACAGACATGCGCTTTCCTGGTCCTCTGACGGCACGGACAATCTTGGCCCGCGCCTGTATTTTGTATACATCATATTGGCTGCGGTCCGGTGCGCCGTCTACTGCTTTATGGCCGGTGCGGCTTATAGTCAGCGTAGGGGGGAAATCATGTCAGAAAATACAGGAACGATTTCACGCCGCGCCATGATCGGCGGCGTGGCCGCCGGTTTTGCCGGTGCGCCCGCGATCGCGCAGGTCAGGCCGCGCGCGCTCGCGCTGGTGGGCGACCGCTATCACAATCCCGACTATATCCGCGTCAGCCTCGACAAGGTTTTCGGGCAGCTTGGCATCGCCATAGATTACACAATGGACTATGGCGCGCTGTCGGCGTCGCTTCTGAAGCCCTATCAGCTTTTCCTGGTGCTTCGCGACGGGATGATCTGGCCAGGCGGCTACCTGGGGCCTGACGCCTATTTCGACTATGAAGCCAATCTCGAAAATGCGGATGATTTTCCCGCGCCAAAGCCCGTCACCTGGATGACCGAGTCGCAGGGCCAGGCGATAAAGGATTTCGTCAATGCAGGCGGCGGCTTCTATCCGCTGCACAACTCCAGCCACATCTCGCTGTCATGCAAAACTTATCGCGATGTCATGGGTGGCGCTTACATCGGCCATCCGCCGCTGCGGCCATTCGAGGTGCATCCGACCGGCAACAGCCATCCCATCACCCGGGGGCTGGGGCCATTCGTCGTCAATGACGAACAGCATTATGTCGATTACGACAAGGACCCGCGCAACCTGATCCTGGAATCGGAAAACCGCGACGGCCTCACCTATGAGACAGGCGGGCGCAAGCTGGGCACCAGATCACCAGCCGGCTGGGCGTATGACTATGGCAAGGGGCGCGTGGTCTTCACGGCCGTTGGTCACACCATCCATGCCATGTGGAATCCCACCTATCTGGAGATCCAGCGCCGGTCGGTGCGCTGGCTGCTCCGGCAGATCTAGGGTTTTGGCGAGGCGCCGTAGGGCATCTTCTCGTAATAGGACAGCGGATATTTCGGCTTGTAGCCCTCGGGGAAGGGCCGCCTGGAGAATTGCACGAAATAGGCAAGGCATGCGTCGCGCCACCAGATGGCTTCGCGGTGCTGGATAGCCAGGAAGTCGCGCACCTGGGCGTAGCGCTCCGGATCGACATCATCGCCCAGCTTCGCCCACGCGGCCTGCATCGCCGCCACTTCATCGACGCCCTTCCGGTAATGCGCCACCAATTCCTGCCACAGCGTGCGGCCGGACTTCATCCTGTAATCCCACGATACATGGTGGAACCAGAGCAGGAGATCTTCGGGCGTTGTCGCGACGCCGGCGAACGCGTCCTTCAGCGGCGCGTGATATTGCGCGACATAGCCACTGGCGACCCGGTCGAAGCCTATGCCCTCGGCGTCGGCGCGGTGGTAATAGGGGGCCTTCCAGTCCTCGCGCGGACCGATCGTGTCCCACGGTCCCGGTCCCATATGGTGCCCATGCGCCATGATCAGCGCCAGGCCAAGCGGCGTCATGTAGTCCACCACGGCCTCGCGGCTTTTCATCATCATGTCGACCACCGGCGCGATGAACGCCGGATTGTTGGAGAAGGTTTGGCGTACCCATTCGTCGGCCACCGCACGCGCGGAAATCTCCGGGTCCCATGCCATGCGGCCGAAGACATACCAGTTGGCCTGATTGAAGATGGAGCCGCACCAGTCCGGGTCGTTGCCGATATTGGCCACGCCCGCAATGCCCGAAACAGGATGATGATCGAGGCTTCCGTCGATCACCCTGGCCACTGTCGATCCCGGACCATGCTCGTAGGTGTCGGACTTCAACGCCTCTTCATACAGGGTGCCCAGATAGGCCAGGTGCGTCTGCTGGCCCAGATATTCCTTGGTAATCTGAAATTCCATCATCAGTGAAGTGCGCGGCATGGCGCCGAACAGCGGCGAGAAGGGTTCGCGGGGCTGGAAATCCAGCGGGCCGTTCTTGACCTGCAGCACGACATTGTCGCGGAACTTGCCGTCCAGGGGTACAAACTCGTTATAGGCGGTTGTGGCCCGGTCGATCTTGGGATCGTTGGCATAGACAAAGGCGCGCCACATCACCACGCCATGGTGGGGCGCCAGCACGTCGGCGATCATGTTGGCGCCGTCGGCGTGCGTGCGATGATAATCCTGCGGGCCAGGCTGGCCTTCCGAGTTGGCCTTCACCAGGAAGCCGCCAAAATCGGGAATGGCGCGGTAGATTTCGTCAACCTTGGACTGCCACCACGCCTTCACCGCCGGGTCCAGCGGATCG
>JBEHXB010000040.1:0-12354 GCA_048498895.1 Pseudomonadota bacterium | reverse complement strand
AACGATATCATGGATCACCTCATCGGCCACCACTTCGGCTACCCAGTCAAAGTCCAAAGGGGTAGGTTTCCGGCGTGCCGGCGGGACGCGCGGTAGGCAGGGGGGTAACCGCGCGACTGGTCTCGAACCAGACCATGGCGTCAAACTGTTCCGCCATCACCGCCCGAAAATAGTGACTGAGAAGTTCGCTCTCTGGCCGATAGACTACGCCGATGGCCCGTTCCAGACGCGGCTGCGAGAGCAGCTCGCGCAACAGGGCGTTTCGGCCGCGCCAGTCAAACAGCGCACGCGCATGTCCGCACCGGCGGAACAGGTATTCATAGCTGTCAGCGCGCGCCGGCAGAACCTGCTTGATCTCCATTGGGCTATCCCAGTCCGAGGCGGCCGCAACCGTGCCCCGGTCGGTACCGAAGCCAATGGCCACCATCTCCTCGCCATGGGCCGTACGGCACAATTCCCCAATATTGAACTCTCCCTCCCAGCCCATTGCCGTGGCGGCCGCGTTGCCAATATGGGAATTGTGTGCCCAGACAATGGCTTTCGCGTCCTGCCGATATGCCAGCAGGCGCTGCAAAGTCTCGAACATATGCCGGTCACGCAGGTTCCAGGACTCGCGTGACCCGCGATACATGATGCGATAATATTCCTCGGCGGCGCGCACGATGCGGGCGTTCTGCGCCGCGTCAAAAAAACTGTCTCCGTCACGCGCCGCATATTCCAGTTGACGGTATAACAGCGTCATCAGTTGATCGCACACCTCGTTCTCGCAGGTATCGCCGCCCATCATCGCATGATGGCCATAGGATGAAGGCACCTGTTGCCACGGCGTCAGACAACCATAGCGAGTGCGCGCCTGCCGCGCTGCCTGGGGATCGACGCGGTCCAGATAGCCGAGCACGGCGGCAATCGATCCCGACAGGCTGTAGATGTCCAGTCCGCGGAATTCCACGCGCGCAGAGCTGTGGCGAAGTTCATTCTCGGTCCGAAGCCATTCGACAAATTCCAGCACTTCCTCATTGCGCCACATCCAGCTGGGAAAGCGGGCGAATGCCTCGCTGCGGCCTGGATCTGCGGGACCATGGCGCACATGGCGATCGATGCCCGCCGCATCCGGCCAGTCGGCTTCCACTGCCACGACATTGAAGCCATGATGGCGGATCAAATGGCGGCTGATCGCGGCACGGGCACGATAGAATTCGCTGGTGCCGTGTGTCGCCTCTCCCAGCAAAACCAGCCGCGCCGCTCCGAACCGGTCGAACATGGCACCGAAGGCTTCGGCATGTTCAGGCGGCGGCAGGTCCTCCGCAGCGTCCTTCAAGGCGCTCTCAAGGGCACGGCCGATCGTGTCGCGTTCCAGGAAGTCGGTCTCGCTCATGCCTGCGGTTCCACCACCGACTGGGCCGGTGCGAAGCGATCAAGAAGCGCAACCACATCCTGGTCGCTGGTCTGCGCGAAGTCGGCATAAAACTGCCCCACCGCGGCAAACGGATCGGGCGTGGCAAGGCATATGACCCTGTCGGCGGCGTCGCGAAATCGCGCGATGGTGTCGGCCGGAGCGACCGGCACGGCCATCACCAGTTCCGCCGGGCCGCGTTGGCGCGCGGCCTGAAGGGCGGCACGCATGGTATTGCCGGTGGCCAGGCCATCGTCGATCACGATTGCCGTCCGGCCCTCAAGCGGCAGGGGTGCACGGGCGCCCAGATATAATTTGCGCCGCCGCTCGACCTCCGCCAGTTCGCGGGTGCATATTTCCTCGAACGCCCGCTGGCTGGTTCCCGTAAGACGCAAAAGCTCGGGGTCGCGCACGATGATCGGAACACCGCCGTCGACCACCGAGCCCACCGCCAATTCGGGATGACCCGGTGCCCCAATCTTGCGCACCAGAACAATATCCAGCGGCGCGCCCAAAGATCGCGCCACCTCGGCAGCGACCGGCACCCCGCCCCGCGGAAGCGCCAGGATAACGCAATTCCTGCCGCGAAACTCCTGCATTGCTGCCGCGAGCTGACGTCCGGCATCGCTGCGGTCTCGGAACAACATGGAACCTCCTAGACAACCAGCGGCGCGAGGTGACGCTCGAACCACTCCGTCGCCAATACCGTCACTTTTTCCATCGCGCCCGGTTCCGGAAAGAGATGGCTGGCACCCGGTATTATCTCCACAACGCACAGGCCCGCGTGCCGGTGCGCGGCCCGCCGGTTCAGTTCCAGTACCTCATGGTCGTCACCACCCACGATCAGCAGCGTTGGCGCACGCACCTTTTCCAGGGCAGCTCCCGCCAGATCAGGCCGGCCGCCCCGGGACACCACCGCCCCGATCGCGTTACCAAGCTGGGCCGCGGCCGTCAGAGCGGCCGCCGCGCCCGTGCTGGCGCCAAACAGACCCACCGGAAGGCCACCCACCACCGTACCGCCCGACCAGATGACCGCATCGGTCAGGCGTGCCGCCAGAAAGGGTATGTCGAAGACCTTGGCACGGCCTGCCGCCATTTCCTCCGCGGGATGCAGCAGATCAAACAGAAGTGTCGCAATGCCCGCGCGATTGAGCGCCGATGCAACCTGGCGGTTTCTCTCACTCAGCCGGCTGGACCCGGTCCCATGCGCAAAGATCACCAGACTGGACGCTTTTGCCGGACATCCCAGCAAGCCGGGCAGATTCCATCTGCCGACCGTCACTTCGCTCGTCGCCATATCTGACATGGCCATAAATAGAACCTAGCGCACTGATCGTCGGGGAAATTGATCCCGCGCAAACTTCTCCTGTCACGTCTTCGCCAGAATTGATTGATAGGAGTTTCAAATGTCCGCGGTCGGCCTTGTGCTCGCTTCGATCATGTCCATTTTTCCTGCGGCTGCCTTGGCACAGGACATCCAGGCCGGCCATCGAATAGCGCAGATGTGGTGCGGCAAGTGCCACGCCATTGGCGCCAACGAAAGCGACCCGAGAATCGATGTGGTGCCATCCTTCGCGTCGATCGCGCGCATGAGGTCCACGACTGCGACTTCGTTGAATGCGTTCCTCAGCACTCCGCACCCACCCATGCCTGACTTTACATTGACGCGCCAGGAGATAGCGGATGTATCGGCCTATATCCTCAGCCTGCGCCCGCGCGCCGGGGACAGAACCTGATACGTCCCAGCAAACGGAGAGAGACATGCTCGAGATCAACGCGGAAAATATCCGCAAAATAATCGCCGAAACACGCGCGTTCGATGGCAGTGAGGACAAGATCGAATCCGAAAAGGACGAATTCGACGATACCGCGGCTGAAACTCCGGAGAGCCCCGAGCAGGACAACGCCTGTGAGAAACTTCGCGAATTCATGCGCAGCCCGGACGTGGACGAACAGGCGCCCTTGGTCGCGTTGGTCGGGATCGGCCGTGGCACCTGCGAAGCCGCCGATTCCGGCTTTGCATTCTTGGAAGCGCGCCGCACGCACAACAGTCGCATCGGGGAATACTTCCTTACCATCCCCCTGCTGAGCGATTATCTCCAAGAAGGACTTTATGCCATCGAGGCCGAAGGGATCGATGCCAGCAATGCGAGCGGCGGCGCTGTATGCTAACGAAGGAGAATAAAGTGCGCCAAAGAAAAGGCAATCCGACCACGTTGCATTATGCGATCTGCAAGGTGGCGGATCGCTGGGTTCTCGTCTGCGAGCATATTCCCGTCGCCTGCTTCGACACACACGAGGCCGCCAAAAAAGCCGCCGACTCCTACATGGCGGCGGCCCGTCGGCGCGGCGACTGCCCGTACATGGAACCAGACCCGACAGTCCCGATGCCTCCCCAGATGGAACGCGTCATCCGGCCCGGCAGCGTGCGCGGACACAATCGCGGAGTCGCTGAATGACTCATCTCGGTCATGGGACCTGGCTCGCAATCTGCGACGGCAGCAAGGCGATGCTCGTGGAAAATGTTGGCGAGCACGAAAATCCAAACCTGGTGATCCGGGAAGTCATGGAACAGCAGAATCCTCCGACACACGAGCTGGGCCGCGCGCCGCCCGGCCGGGTCTTCAGCAGCGGCCACGGCGGCCGCCGGGCCGGGGTGACGCAGACCGATTTCCATGACCAGGCAGAGCGCGCTTTCCTGCGTCACTTCGCCGGCCGCATCGGCCAATGCGTAGGGGAAAAGCGAATTGGCGCACTCATTCTGGCGGCCCCGCCCCGCGCGCTGGGAATGTTGCGCCCGGAACTGACCGACAAGACGCGGCAGATCCTGGCGGCCGAGCTGGCGCGGGACTATGTCAGGCGCCCGCTTTACGAAATCGAGCGGCTGTTGCGTGAAGAGGGGTAAGGCGACCGCGGGCGGAGGTTGCGCCGGATCAATTCATGATCCGGTGCGGCGCCTATGCTGCTGTCGAATGAATCCGGGAGGCCGTAATGAACGTCAAGGAAATCATGCACAAGGGCGCGGTCTGGGTGAAGCCTGACATCACGCTGCAGAAGCTGGCCCGCAGGATGCGCAAGGACGACATTGGCGCCATTCCCGTCGGTGAGAACGACAGGCTGATCGGCATGGTGACCGATCGCGACATCTGCTGCCGCGGCCTGACCAACGGGCGCGAGGCGGAGCAACTCACCGCTCGCGACGTAATGACCAAACCGATCGTCTATTGCCGCGCCGACCAGACGGTGGAGGAAGCCGTCTCGGTGATGCGCAAGGCCAAGGTGCGCCGGTTGCCCGTGATCGACGAAAACCATCGGCTGGTTGGCATGCTCGGTCTGGGCGACATCGCCGCGAAGGCCGCGGCGAAGACCGCCAACATGGCGCTGAAAACCCTCGCCGCCCATCACGCCTGAACGGCTCAGTATCCAAGGCAGGCGCCGATCACCGCGCGCAGTTGCAGTTGGTGCTTGGCGCAGGCCTGGCGATCGGCGTCGCAATACCGGCGCTGCTCGCGAAAATGCGTGGAGAACACGCCCCACAACTTGCCGCTGGGAGACAGGATGGGCGTACTCTGGATGGCATGAATGCCATATCGGGTTGCAAAAGGCCGCAGCACCGCGAATTCCGGGTCGGCCTGCACGTCGACAACGTGAACGATTTCCCGTCGGATCGCCGCCTTGTTGCACACCGACCCACCGCCCGTCCTGACCACCGCAAATTCCCTCACGAACGGCGCTGAAAAATGCATCTGCGCCATTAGGAAAAGCGCGTTCTGCTGTTCGTCAAAGATCTGCAGACTTCCATAATCGGCTTTTTGTTCCCGAACCAGGTCTTCGAGCAGGTCCTCGGCATAACCGCCCAATTCAGGCCGAATGGGAAATTGCGGGCAGGTGAGGCGCCAGATTTCCGACGCCGCGAGAAGTTCGCCTTCCGATTCCGAAAGCAGATTTTCCAGGTGCGCGCGATCGCAGTCGCCGGTAGCCCGAGATAGCAATGCGCGAAGGCGCTTCACATTCTCCCGCAACAGAAAGCGGTGCATGGGCGCCCACCGAAACTCCACAAGGGGCATAATACTAATTTTTCGGCGCGCCGGATAGATGGATCCCGCCGGCCGGCCGATTCAGGGATGAATGAGGCCCCCATACAGACCCTGGCCGGAAAGATAGGCCGGCGACGCACCGGCCTCGACGATGGGAGCTTCTCCCGGGCCCAGCCAGGTAACGGCCGGCCGGTGGCGCGCGGCCGGCTCCGCCTCGCCCTCGGGATAGCCGACCGCGATTGGTGCAACGACATGCGCGTTCGCCGGCAGATGCAGCACCGCCCGTCCCGCGGAACTGTTGAGCCAGCCTTCCGCCATGCCAATCCAGCATGTGCCAAGGCCGAGAGCGGTGGCGGCCAGCATGACGTTGCCGGCGGCCAGCGTACACCCCTCCATGCCCCAGCGGACACCCAGCGGCGCGGCAATCACAAGCAAGGCTGGCGCGTGATGAAAGATGTGAAAGTCAGGCTCCCGCACCATGGGGACCATTCGCTCAATCTCCGGAATGGCGGCACTATTGTCCAGAATCCATTGCCTGGACTGGTCGGCAATGCTTGCGATTAGGGCCTCATCGGTCACCAGCACGAAACGCCAGGGCTGGCCGTTCATGGCGCTGGGGGCCCAGATGGCAGCGTCCACCAGCTTGCGGAGCATCTCGACCGGCACCGGTTGGGCCTTGAAGCGGCGGACGGCGCGACGCTGGCGAATAGCCTCCAGGACATCCATGGCACACCCTGAGATCAGTGGGACATCAAAACACAGCAATCGGCATCGAGAAGGATATCGCGGGTGATTCCGCCGAATACCCATTCGTTCATCCGGCTGTGGCCATAGGCGCCCGCAACGACAAGATCGGGCTTGCGGGTACGAATTTCTCGGGCCAGGGCGGCGCTTTCGTTGGCGGCCGCAAGCGCCGCCGGCAGGGCGCGAACGCCATGGCGCGCCAGCCAGCGAACCACATCGTCGACATGTTTCTGCGCCGCCGCGACTCCCTCGCTTCCGGCAACTTCCAGCACGACGGCGGTCTCGGCCTCCAGCAACAGCGGCAAGGCATCGGCAATGGCGCGGCGCGATTCACGACTGTCCTTCCAGGCCGCCAATACATTGTTCGCCGCCAGTCCGGTCGCGCCGGGCGGCACGACCAATATGGGCCGGCCCGCGCGGACCGCGAGAGCACCGACATTGAGGCGGTTCTCCGGCGCCGGCCCGGTGATGATGAGATCTGCCCCCCGGCACTGGTCGGCAAAGTGGGTCGGTAGCGCTTCCAGAACGATCGATCCGCGCCATTCCAGTTCGTGGGTCCAATCCTTCAGGGCGGCACGGAATTCCTTCTCACACGCAGCCAGATCCTGTTCGGCCTGTGTAAGATCCAGCGCTGCGGCTTCCGCCAGCATTACCGCACCGCCGTAAATCCCCCCGTCGATCAATGGAGGCGCCGGCCTGATAGCGGCAAGCCCGATCACGCTGGCGCCGAAACGCCTGGCAAGGTCGGCTCCGACCGCGAGCACGGCACGATTGTCGCGGTTCGGATCCAGATGCAACATCAATGTGCGATAGGTCATGACGGTCCTCCCTGGTCGGCCTGCCCCGGCGCGATTGCACGCCGGGGCCGCCGGAAGCCGCGATCAGGCGGCCTTTACCTCGACCCTCCGTGCTTGGGTCTTTTGGGCGGTCTTCGGGACCGTCACGACCAGCACACCATTCTGGAAGCGGGCTTCAACCTTGTTGCCGTCGGCGCCGCGCGGCAGCGAGAACATGCGCTGGAACGCGCCGTAGCAGCGTTCAGACAGATAGCGATTCTTTTCGTGTTCGTTCTTCTCCTGACGCTTTTCACCCTTGATCACCAGCATATCGTCATCGACGCTGACCTCGATGTCATTCTCGGACACGCCGGGCAGCTCGGCGGTGATCGTGTAGGCCTTCTCGTCTTCGGCCACGTCTACCGCCAGGTTGGCAAAGCCGGCGATACCGGGGCTCCATAGCTTGCGCATGTTGGTGAAGGGCTGAAGGGGGAAGCTTTCAAAGCCGCTGGAGAACCGGTCGAACAGCGAATCCATTTCCTGGCGGAACCCCTGCCAGGATTCGCTCATCGCCGGAAAGGCGCCGTGCTGACGCTTGATCTCGATATCCTTGCTCATGGCGTACTCCTTGGTTGGGACCTCTTGCGATTGCGTGCCGGACAAAAGTTCCTGCCGTGAAGTCCTCATTGGCGGAACAGTCTGCATTGGCGGAACAGTCTGCGCCTCCGGCGGGAACAAAAAACATCATTGGGGCAAAACTGCCCCGCAAGCGGAAAAGCATGTCATCCTTCCGCGTTGGTGCCAGACACCGAAACAACCATAGAGCCCAGGACCATGCCGGCATTGATCCGCGTCAATGGTTCAGCGCGCGGTATATCCTCCGTCGATCACCAATTCGGCGCCCGTGATGAATTTAGCCTCATCCGACGCCAGATAGACGGCACCCCAGGCAATATCGTCCGGTTCGCCCATATGCCCCAGCGGATGCAGGTTCCCGATGGCCTTGCGGCCCTCCTCCGCGTCATCAGTCTGTGCCTGCAAATATTTTTGCACCATCGGCGTCCAGATGAATCCGGGATGGATCGAATTGACCCGGATGCGGTCAGGGGCATAGAGCAACGCGTCGGTCTTGGTCATCAGCCGCACCGCTCCCTTGGAGGCGTGATAGGCCGGAACGTCCGGAGCCCCGACAAGGCCATATATGGAAGACAGGTTGATGATGCTGCCGCCGCCGGCCCTGCGCATCGGCACTATGGCGTGCTTGGTGCCGAAGAAGACGCCTTTGACGTTGATCGCCTGAACGAAATCCCATTCGGCTTCGGTCAGTTCGTGGGTTGGCTTGCTGGCGCCCGACACGCCCGCATTGTTGACCAGGACATCGAGATGGCCGAACCGGTCCACCACCTCACGGAACGCGCGCGACACATCCGCCTCCCGCGAAACATCGCAATGCCAGTAGGCAGCCGTCAGCCCCAGGTCCTGCAACTGTTGCAGGAACCTGTCGCCCTGTTCGTCCAGGACGTCGAGCACGGCGATCCGGGCGCCCTCTTCTGCCATACGCAACGCAATAGCGCGTCCAAGGCCCAACACGCCGCCTGTGACAATGGCAACCTTGCCCGCCAGTCTGTTCATCCGCCGTCTCACACCTGATTTGCGTGTGGAGGATGAGCCGAACGGGATTGCGCTCCTTGATTCCCGTCAATCGGCGCCGACGGAAGTCCCGCTCCTGACCCCGGCAGACGTCAACCGGCCGGCCTGAGGCCTTGTCGCTGCCGCTTCAGCCATTGCCGAACTTTAATGTGTCAGGTCCGACCGGGCGCCAGTTGGGGATTTATAAGGACACGATTACACTTTGGGCACACTCCCCACGGCGGTTTCGCGTATCATTCCTGATCGGACCGTGGAGGGGGCTATGTCTAAGATACTGGCTTTTATGGCGCTGGCCGCTCTGGCGGCGGCGCCGGCATCGGCCTTGCCGGCCGCGAAATACACTTTGGTCAAGAGCATTCCCATCGGCGCTCCGGACCGCTGGGACTATGTGGTGCTCGATCCCGCGGCGGCCCGGGCCTATGTCGCGCACGGTGACGTGGTCACGGTTGTGGATGTGGCGGCGGGCAAGGTGGCCGGCACACTTCAGGTAGGCGGGGCGACGCACGGCATTGCCATCGCGCCGGCGCTCAACAAGGGCTATGCCGATGACGGCAAGTCCGGCACCGTCATGGTGTTCGATACGAAAACGTTGAAGTCTCTGGGCCGCATCAAGGCCGAGCCCGATGCCGACGGCATTGTCTATGACTCTCAGAGCGGTCATGTGCTGGTGATCACAGGCGATACCGGCAAGGTGGTGGTAATCGACCCCAAGACCGACAAGGTGGTGGCGGAAATCGATGGTGGCGGCCCGCTGGAGTTCGGAGTCCTGGACGGCCATGGCAAATTCTATGTCGATGGCGAGGACAGGAACGAAATCGTGCGCATGGACCTGGGCGCGGCAAAGGCCGACGCCCACTGGCCGCTAACCGGCTGCACGACGCCGCATGGCCTGGCCATTGACCGCGCCCATATGCGCCTGTTCGCCAGTTGTGGCAGCGGGGTGATGGATGTGATGGATGCCAGGACCGGCAACATTCTGGCTACGCTGCCCATCGGCACGGGGACGGACGGAGCTGCATTCGACGCCCGTCGGGAGCTGGCGTTCAGTTCAAACCGCGACGGCACGCTGTCGATCGTCGCCGAGACGGCGCCCGGCAAGTTCGCGGCATTGACGCCGGTAAAAACCCAGCCGGGTGCGCGCACCATGGCACTCGACGAATCCAGCGGCCGCATCTTTACCGTGGCATCCGATGTGACCGAGGACCGCTCGGCGGCGCCAAACGCCCGCGGACGCTTCAAGGTAGTGCCCGGCAGTGCGCGCCTCATTATACTGCAGCCGGAACGATAACAGCCGGTGACATCGATGCATAACGTGAAGCGCTCCATCGCCGCGCTGGCCGTCCTGGCGCTGCTCAGTGGCTGCGGCAAATCCGACGACAATGCCGGCGCTTCAAAGCAGCCGGAAAAAGAAGAAGCCTCATCCGGCGTGACGCTGAGTGCCGATCAGGTCAAGGGCCTGGGCATCGCCACCGTTGCCGCCACGGCCGCGCAATATCGTGCCGAATCCAGCGGCTACGGCACCGTGGTAGCGCTGGACGTCATTGCCCAGGCCGATTCCGATTTCCTGTCCGCTGAAGCCGTGGCAGCGCAAAGCCGGGCTGCGGCCAAACGCGCCCGCTATCTGTTCACCGATCAGGGCGGGGCGGTATCGCGCGAGGCCATGGAAGCGGCGGTCGCCAAGGCCGACGCAGACGAAGCCGCGCTGGGCCTGGCCCGGCGCAAGGCCGAAGCGGCGTTCGGCCTCGATCCGCCCTGGGAAACGGGGGGCCGGCGTTCGGCCATCATGGGTAAACTTTCGAGCGGCGCGCTGGCGCTGGTGCGGGTGACCTTTCCGCTCGGCGCCCTGTCGGGCGGCCTGCCGCAGAGCCTGGCCATTACCCGGCTGGGCGGTCGTGGCCAGCGCTGGACAAGCAGGCAATTGTGGCGGGCTCCCGCCGATCCTGCCTTTCCCGGCCAGGGGGTTTTCGCGCTGGTGGCGGGCAGCGACCTTGCCCAGAACGAGCATGTCACCGCCTTCGTGCCCGCCGGCCCCATGCAGGCGGGCGTTGAAGTACCCGCAGGCGCGGTGGTGTATGGCGAAGGCGAAAGCTGGATTTACGTTCGCAAGGGCGAGAACCATTTCCAGCGCGTACGCATCGATGCCGGCCGCGCAACGGGCTCCGGCTTTTTCGTGCCCCAGGGCACCGGGATTGCCGCGGGGGACGCCATTGTGACCGGCGGTGCGGGTCTTCTGCTGGCGCGCGAACTGAACCCCAGCACAGAAGCTGAAGACTGAGCGCATGCGCTGGCTGGTCGATCTCTGCCTACGCTTTTCCGGCACGGTAGCCGCGCTGACCCTGCTGGCGCTGGTTGTGGGCGGCTGGCTTTTGCGTGGAGCGCCTCTGGACGTATTTCCCGATTTCGTGCCTTCCACCGTCGATATTCAGACCGAGGCGCCGGGCTTCACCGCCGAGCAGGTTGAACAGCTTGTCACCCGGCCGATCGAGAGCCAGGTGAATGGCGCCACGGGCCTGGCCACCATCCGCTCGGAATCCATTCCCGGCCTGTCGCTGATCACCATTCAGTTCAACGACAACATCGATCCCTATACCGCACGCCAGGGCGTGTCCGAGTTGCTGCAGACCGTGGCGGGCGAGCTGCCGCTGGGCGTCGGCCCGCCCCAGTTGTCGCCCCTGACCTCCAGCACCATGGATCTGTTGAAGATCGGGCTGGTGTCGGACAGGCTGGATCCCTTCCAGCTTCGCGACACCGCGGAATGGATCATGAAACCGGCGCTTCTGGCTGTGCCGGGCGTGGCGCATGTGCTGGTCTTCGGCGGGGCGGTGCGCGAGATCGACATCCAGCCCGACCTCAGGCGCATGACCTCGTATGGATTCACGCTGACGGATCTGGCCGATGCCGCCCGTCAGGCGCTGGCATTGCGCGGGGCCGGCTTTGTCGATGTGGCGCACCAGCGGGTGTTGATCCAGACCCCCATCCCCAGTCCAGACCCCACCGCCATCGCCAACGCGGTGGTTGGCGTCCGGAACAACATTCCCATCACCATCGCCGACATTGCCACGGTGCGCCAGGAACGGGCACTGCGTTCCGGCGATTCCCTGGTCATGGGAAGGCCGGGCGTGCTGCTGTCGCTGGCAAGCCAGTATGGCGCCAACACGCTGGACACGACCCGCCGGCTGGAAGCGGCGCTGCACGACATGCTGCCGGCCCTGAAGGCCCAGGGAATTACCGTCTATCCGGCACTGCATCGACCGGCCAATTTCGTCGAGGTCGCCCTGCACAGCCTGGAACATTCATTGGTGATCGCCGCGGTTCTGATCCTGGCGGTGCTGTACCTGTTCCTGCGCGACTGGCGCAGCGCCTTCATAACCTTTCTGGCCATTCCGCTGTCGCTGCTGGCGGCGGCGGCGCTGCTGGACAAAATGGGCAACACCCTCAACACCATGACGCTGGGCGGATTCGCCGTGGCGCTAGGCGTGCTGGTCGATGACGCGATCATCGGCATCGAAAACATCCTCAGGCGGCTCCACGAGAATGCCGGTGCCGCCATTCCGCGGCCACGGCTGTCCGTGATCGCGGAAGCCACGCTGGAAGTGCGCGGCCCGGTGATTTTCGCCACCCTGGTGGTCATCGCCATCTTCCTGCCGGTTCTGTTCTCATCCAGCGTGCAGGGCCATTTCCTCGGCCCGCTTGCCCTGGCCTTCATACTGGCGGTCCTGGCCTCGCTTCTGGTGGCGCTGACGGCAACGCCGGC
>JBEHXB010000039.1:0-12438 GCA_048498895.1 Pseudomonadota bacterium | reverse complement strand
TTCGCGGCATTGAGCACGCGATAGCCCAGTTCTCCCAGCATATCGACCACTGCCGCGCGCACCCGCTCGTCGTCCTCCACGACCAGAACCCGTTCATTGCGGCCGCGCGGAATATTGGTGGACGGGCTGCTGGGCATATCCTGCTCACGGCGCGTTCTGGGCAGATAGATCTTGATGGTCGTGCCTTCACCCGGTTCGCTGTATATCTTGATGTGGCCGCCGGACTGCTTGACGAACCCATAGGCCTGGGCCAGCCCCAGCCCCGTACCCCTGCCTTCCGGCTTGGTGGTGAAGAAGGGCTCGAACACCCGCGCCAGCACTTCCTGCGTCATGCCCGCGCCGGTGTCGGTGACCGCCAGCATCACATACTGGCCAGGCGTGACCTCGGCATGATTGCCGGCATAGGCGTCGTCCAGCATCGCATTGGCCACTTCCAGGGTAAGCTTGCCGCCATCGGGCATGGCGTCGCGCGCATTGACCGCCAGATTGAGGATCAAATTCTCCATCTGGTTGGGATCGGCCAATGTGTTCCACAACCCTCCGGCGACCACGGTTTCGACCTCGATATGCTCACCCAGGGTCCGGCGCAGCATCTCGGAGATGTCGCGGATCAGCCGTCCCAGATCGATCGAGCGCGGAGCCAGCGTCTGGCGGCGGGCAAAAGCCAGCAACTGACCGGTCAGGCGAGAGCCACGCGTCACGGCGGAAATTGCGTTCTGCAGGCGTTCATTGAGGCTCGGGCCGGACGCTGCGCGCCCTGCCGCCGCCGCCAGGTCCAGGTTGGCGCCAATGATCTGCAGCAGATTGTTGAAATCGTGCGCCACCCCGCCGGTCAGGTGCCCGATGGCCTCCATCTTCTGGGCTTGGCGCGCCATGGCTTCGGCATGCATCCTGGCCGTGACATCCAGAACCCCGATCAGGAAGCCGCCGGTCTGGACCGGCGCCCGGTATATTTCCAGCTCGCGGCCGGCGCGCGTGATCCGCTGGCTGTCCGACGGCTGCTCGCCGGGCACGGGGGGCACGAAAATTCGCGCCGCGGGCGGAACGGCCAGATCCATCTCCTGAAATTCGGTCAGGCGACTCGACAGCAGGCGTGCCTTTTCCGGCGGGATATCCAGAAGCTCGCAGAAGCCGCTGTTGAAAGCGCACAGAATCCCGTCCGAAGTGAAATAGGCGATCCCCTCGCGCACCGAATTCAGCGTGGCCTGCAGGATAGCCGCCTCATTGGCCCGGGCGCGTTCCGACCTGGCCAGGCTGATGTTGTTGCGCACCAGCATGGCGGCGGCGATGATCAGGATGCCCAGGGTAATCACTGCCGCGCCGACGGCGAAGGCAATTTCCAGATTCTCTGTCTGGCGCCGGATCCGGTCGCGCTCGCGCAACAGGCCATTTTCCTCGGCGATGCCGGCCGTCACCTCCCGGCGCATCTCGTCCGTGCCGACCTCGCTGCTTTCCAACGAAGGCATGATCTCGCTGCCCGTGGCAGCGGCAGCCAGTGTCCGGTCCAGGGCAGCGAACTGATCGCGTACCAAGCCGTCGAGGCGGTCGGCGCGGCGCTGCTGGGAAGGGTTGTCGCTGGTCAGTCGGCGAAAGACGGACAAATGGTCGGCGATGCGCCGACGCCCTTCCCTGTATGGGGCCAGGAATTGCGGCCGGCGGGTGAGCAGATAGCCGCGCTGGCCGCTTTCGGCCTCCTGAAGATCGGAACGCACCTGGGCGATGGCAGCGATCACCTGATAGGAGTGGCGCACCCAGTTCTGGGCATCCCGCTCATTCAGGGCGAACTGGACAGTGATGTAGGCGGCAGCGGCAAGAACCAGGAAAATCGGTACTGCGGACAGCAGCGCCAGTCGATTGGATGCCAAAATCTTCCCCGCGCCCGAAGACCCTGAGCCGGAACGCATGCCGCCGGAAGTGGTTTCCCCCATGAGGCGACTGTGGGCAGATGCCCATAGCGAATGATAGGCCGCTTCCGTACGAAAGCACGAAAATAGCCATGTTCGGCAAGGACCGGTCAGGGCGAATTGGGTGTGCGGCGATTCCGGGGGCTGGCTGGGGCGGAAGGGATCGAACCTTCGAATGCTGGAATCAAAATCCAGTGCCTTACCACTTGGCGACGCCCCAGCAGGGACGCGGGGGGATTGCTGCCCGCGGCGGGCATCCGTATAGCCGGGTGCCGGGTGCTCCGCAAACAGGCCAAATAGCGTTTCCACAAATGGCTTTTCGGGCCGGTTGCGGGGGCGGGGGGGCATCGTTATAAGGGCGCCTCCCGAGGCAGGGGGCTCCGCTCCCTGGCCACTGGTACGGAGAGTAGCTCAGCCTGGTAGAGCACTACGTTCGGGACGTAGGGGCCGGAGGTTCGAATCCTCTCTCTCCGACCATTCCCTCCCTGGCCGCAGGGCGGTCTTGCCTGTTTGGCGCACGGCGATGAAGAAGCAATCCGCGGTCCGTTGGGCGTGGACCATTGCCGGCCGTGGACGCCGGCAATAGCCTTCACGGACATATTCTCCCTGGGGGCATCCATGATCGCCGCGCGAACCGCAGCCTTTTGCCTTGGCCTGGTGCTGGCCGCACAAATTGCATTCGCGCAGCCCCTGCGGCCCGACCAGACGCGCTTTCGGGCAATCTACAAGGAGTTGGTGGAGACCAACACCACCTTGTCGGCAGGCGACTGCACGCTGGCGGCGCGGCGCATGGCGGGGCATCTCAAGCAGGCAGGCTATCCGGAAAGCGACCTCGTCGTTTTCACCGCGCCAGGCCACCCGAAGGAAGGGGGGCTGGTGGCCGTGCTGCCGGGCCGCGATCCCAGGGCCCGGGCAATCCTGCTTCTGGCGCATCTGGATGTGGTCGAAGCCAGGCGCGCGGACTGGACGCGCGATCCGTTCCGCCTGATCGAGGAAGGCGGCTACTTCTATGGCCGCGGCACGGCCGACGACAAGGAACTGGCCGCCGTCTGGGTCGATACCATGGTTCGCCTGAAGACGGCGCGCCCGCGCCGTACGGTCAAAATGGCGCTGACCTGCGGCGAAGAAACAGCAGGCGCCTTCAACGGCGCGCAATGGCTGGCCAGAAACCGGAAAAGCCTGATCGATGCTGAATTCGCCCTGACCGAAGGCGGTTGGGGCCGCATCGACGATCGCGGCCGGCGCATCGTCCTGAACATCAATGCCGGTGAGAAGCTGCCCCAGAACTACACGGTGGAGGTGACCAGTCCCGGCGGCCACGCCATGCGTCCGGTCAAGGACAATGCCATCGTCAGGCTGGGCGCGGCGCTTGGCCGAATCAACGCCTATGATTTTCCGCTGGAGATCACCGGCGCCAGCCGTGCCTTCTTTGACCGCATGGGCCCCCGGATCGGCGGGCCGATGGGCGCGGCAATGACAGCATTTGCCAAAAATCCCCGCGATGAGAGGGCTGCCAGGGTGTTGGCGGCCGATCCCGCCTACAACGCCATGATGCGCACCACCTGCGCCGTCACCATGATCTCGGGTGGCCATGCCACCAATGCCCTGCCCCAGCGCGCCGATGCCAATGTCAACTGCCGCATCTTTCCGGGCACCACCGTCGAACAGGTGCAAGCCAGGCTGACCCAGCTTGTCGCCGACCCGCAGGTGCATGTGACGGCGCAAACGCGCGCCAAGGAGGCTGTCAAGCAAGCCCCGTCCCTGACCGAGGCGATCATGGGCCCCATCGGCAGGGAGGCTGCAAGGCATTTTCCCGGCGTGCCGGTGATCCCGGCGCTGGAGATCGGATCGACCGACGCGGCCTACCTGACGCCGGCGGGAATCCCGACATACGGCTTCACCGGCATGTTCTTCGAACCTGACGGCAGCCGGCTGCATGGCCTGAATGAGCGCATCCGCACGGACGTCGTTTATCAGGGCCGCGATTTTCTCTTCGACCTGGTGCGCGACTACGCCGGCTAATGCGGCAATGCAAAGGCGACATAGGCGGCACCCTGCGGCGCTTTCCTGTCGCGGGCATTGTCGGCCTGGATCAGCACGAATTGGCGGCCGGCCGCCATATAGGTGATGGGCGTGGCATTGCCGGCATAAGGCAGTTTTGCCTGCCAAAGCAGCCGGCCGCTCGAGGAATCGAAGGCGCGGATCTTCTTGTCGTACAGCGTCGCGCCGATAAACAGCAGCCCGCCGGCGGTCAGGATCGGGCCGCCGTAATTCTCTGAACCGGTCACAAGCCCCTTCTCCGCCAGTTCGGGATATTCGCCCAATGGGATCCGCCACAGATAGCGCCCGGTGTTCAGGTCGATGGCGTTCAGCGTTCCCCAGGGCGGTGCCACGGCCGGATAGCCGTCGGGATCGAGGAACTTGCGATATCCGGTGAATTTGTAGCGCGCGGGGGCGGCGGCGACGTCGGTGGCTTCCTTGCGATCCGCATCCTTGCCAGTCACCAGAAATTCCAGCAGCGCCTTCAGCGCATCTCCATCCAGCGATGTGAAGGCTGGCATGCGGCCACGGCCGGTATGGATCACGTCGGCGATCTGGTCGGGGGTCAGGCGCCTGGCGGCTTCGATCAGGGAGGGAAAGGCCGGCGGCGATCCCGCCCGGTCCTGGCCGTGGCAGGCCGCGCAGTTGTTCTGGTAGGTGGCGGCACCGAGTCCGCCGCCGGAGGCCGCTTCGCTCAGTCCGCCGGTCCAGGCGATGTCGTTGGCGTTCAGATAAAGAATGCCGCGTTTCGCATCGGCGGCCGATCCGCCCCATTCCGCGCCGCCATCAAAGCCGGGCATCACCACCGTCTGCTGGTTCAGGCGAAGCGGGGCAAAGGGGCCTTCACTGTGGAAAGTCCTGAACTGCTCAAGCGCCCATTTATGGGCCTCTGGCGTACGATCGGTCAGTCCGCTCTCGTCCAGGTGCTGGCGGGCATAGGGTTGCGGGATCCGGCTTTCCGGTTGGGTGGGGGATGAGACTTCGCCCGGCACATTGGAGCGGGGAACCGGCGTTTCGGTAACGGGAAACAGGGGTTTTCCGCTGAGCCGGTCCAGCACGAAGAGGAAGCCCTGCTTGGTGGGCTGGGCAACCGCATCCACCAGCCTGCCGCCATGCCTGACGGTCAGCAGAACCGGCGGCGAGGGAAAATCCCGGTCCAGAATGTCGTGATGAACGCCCTGGAAATGCCAGAGCAGCCTGCCGCTGCGGGCGTCCAGGGCCAGCAGGGAATTGGCATAAAGATTATCCCCCACCCGGTCGGCGCCGTAAAAGTCGTTAACAGCCGAACCGGTGGGCGCAAAGACGATGCCGCGTTTTTCATCGATCACCATGCCGGCCCAGCTGTTTGCGCCGCCGGCCGTCTTCGAGGCATCCGCCGGCCAGGTATCGTGGCCGGGCCGGCCCGGCGCAGGGATGGTGCGGAAGCTCCAGCGCAGCGCGCCGGTGCGCACGTCGAACGCCCGGATCATGCCCGGCGCGGCAGGTGCCGATTCCGCCGTGCGGAAGCCAGTGATGATCATGTCCCGCCAGATCACGCCCGGCGTGGTGAGCGACAGATAGAAGCTCCCCACATCGCGGCCCATCCCTTCACGCAGGTCGATATGGCCATGATCGCCGAAACTGTCGATTGGCCTGCCGGTGGCCGGGTCCAACGCGAACAGCAGATACATGCAGGAGGCGAACAGGCGCTTGCTGTGGCCGTCGCTCCACCAGGTCAGGCCGCGTTGCGCACCCTGTCCCTTGATGCCCGGATCGAACTGCCAGAGCAGCTTCCCGGTGGCGCCATCCAGTGCGATGGTCTTGAGCGTGGGCGTGTAGGCATAGACCACCCCGTCGATTGCCAGGGGGTGGGTCTGGGGATCGCCGGTCTCGTCCATGGCGAAGGTCCATGCCGGGGCCAGATCCTTCACATTGTCTTTGGTGATCTGGCTCAGCGTCGAGCTGCGCGTGCCGCCGGGCGCGCCGCCATAGACGGACCAGTCCGCGCCCGCGCCCCATGCCGGGAAGCTCAGGGCGGGCAAGGCCAGGGCGAGCAGAAATAGCGGCGCGCGCATCTTCATCAGTGGAGTTTCAACCTGGGGCGGACGATCTGGTTGACGTGACCCACGGCGATCAGCGCCAGGCCCTTGATCCATCCATGAATGGCTATCAGGTGCATGCGATAGAGCGACATGTAGACGAAACGGGCCAGCCGCCCTTCGATCGCCATGCGCCCGCCCACCAGGTTGCCCATAAGCGAACCCACCGTGGAGAACCGGCTGAGCGACACCAGCGAACCGTGATCGTGATAGCTGAAATCCTTCAGGGGGCGGCCGCGGACCAGCGCATCGATGTTGGCGAAACAGGTGGCCGCCATCTGGTGCGCGGCCTGGGCACGCGGCGGCACCGGCCGGGTCTGGCCTGCACAGATGCAGAAGCAGCAATCGCCGATGGCAAATATGCGCTCGTCGCGCGTTGTTTGCAGCGTGGGTCGCACCACAAGCTGATTGTTGCGGTTGGTCTCCAACCCGCCAATGTCCTTCAGGAAGTCCGGCGCCTTCACCCCCGCGGTCCATACCTTCAGATCGGCTTCAATCAGTTCGCCCGAGGCGGTGACAATGCCGCGCGCATTGGCCTCCACCACCGGCGTGCCGGTCAGCACCCGTACGCCAAGCGCCTCAAGTTCGGCGCGCGCCGCGTCGGCCAGCTTTTCCGGCAGCATGGGCAGGATGCGCGGTCCCGCTTCGATCAGGGTCACCGTCAGCCGGCTTTCGTCGAAGACTTCCAGCCCGTAATGGCGCAGCCCGGCGGCGGCGTTGTAAAGTTCGGCCGCCAGCTCCACCCCGGTGGCGCCCCCGCCCACTATGTCGACGCGCACCATCGCATCGGCATTCGGGTCGTTCTGCAATGTGCGCGACACCCTGAGGCAGTGGTTGAGAAGCTGGGCGCGAAAACGGTCGGCCTGGATACGGCTGTCAAGGAAAAGGCAATGCTCGGCCACGCCCCGGGTGCTGAAATCATTGGACACCGAGCCCACCGCCAGCACCAGATAGTCATAGCGGATGCGGTGGCGACCCATGATCTCGCGGCCATCCTCGTCCAGGATGGGTGCGATCGACACCTGGCGGCTGTCGCGGTCGATATCTTCCAGCGCGCCATAGAAGAAGCGGTAGCCCCAGCGATGGCCGTGGCTGCGATAACCCACTTCGTCCAGATTTGCGTCCAGCGCGCCGGCCGCCACTTCGTGCAGCAGCGGCTTCCAGACATGGGTGCTGTTCTTCTCGACCAGGATGATGTCGAACTTCTGGCGGCCATAATGGGCGCCAAGGCGCGTGGCCAGTTCGAGCCCCCCGGCGCCGCCGCCCACCACCACGATCTGGGTCTTCTTGTCCCTCTCGCCCATGAGGCGACAGATAGCACGGCGCGCCTTCCCAGATCAGGATTTTTGCGCCACGCTGGTCCCGCATGCAGCAGCCAGAAAAGGCACGACCGATGTCCGACACCCGCATCAGCCTGGAAAAGGCGAATATTATCATTGCCGCGGCCTTTTCGAAGGGACGGGAAATGGGACTGAAGCCTCTGTCTTGCGTCGTGACGGATGCGGGCGGCCATGTCATTGCCTTCCAGCGCCAGGACGGCACTTCCTTCCTGCGGCTGGAGATCGCCCTGGGCAAGGCGGCGGGCGCGCTGGCGCTGGGCGTCAATTCACGGCGCATCGGCGAGATGGCCCAGGAGCGGCCCATCTTTGTCGCCAATCTGGGCAAGGTCGCGGACAAGGGGCTTGTACCTGCTGCGGGCGGCGTGATCGTCAAGGGCGCGGACGGCGCGCCGATCGGCGCGGTGGGGGTAACCGGCGACACCTCCGACAATGACGAGGTCTGCGCCATTGCCGGGATCGTGACAGCCGGGCTGGTCGCGAATTAGGCGGGCGGGCGTTAAATGGAACGGGGGATGTGTATCTGGCGCACGAAGCGCACTTCCCAGAATGGCTTTGAAGGCGCCCCGTCGGCCCGCTCCACGGCCGGATAGCGCACGGTGAAGAACATGAAGGCCTCGCTGAGGGGCTTGTCCTTCTCGTCCAGCTCCTGGAAATAGATTCCCGAACTGATGATCCCGCCGCCGATGTCGCGCTGGCGCATCAGGGGCGGTGCCAGCTTGTGGCCGGTCATGGCGGCGAAGCTGCGCGCCGCCTCGATGAAGGGCGTCCCGTCCAGCGGCGTGTCGCTGTAACGGCGCAACGCGCAGGCGTGATAGGGCGGCACCTGCACCGTCAGCACATAGCTGGTTTCCTTGCCCGCGATCATCCAGCCCACCCCGGGATCGACATGCAGGAAGGCGCCTACTTCGGCGGGGCTCAGCGGACGGTGGCCCTCGCCGGCAGCCCGCTCCGTCAGCGCCTTGTCGTCGGGGAACTGCTTGAGGCAGTAGTCCGAAAACAGGCTGACAAACTCGCCCGAAACCGGCGCAGCCGGCGCCATGTCATCCTGCGCGCGCGCATCGGCCGTCACCAGCAGAAGCGCGCCACACAGGACGGAACGGATCATGCGATGACCTTCGCCTCGTTCGGATGCAGGCGACGATTGGGATTGACGAAGAACCAGGCGAAGGCACAGACCACCGACACGCCGGCGGCGATGTAGAAGGCCGAGGCCCAGCCGAACTTGACGGCGAACCAGGGTGTGGCCGACGCAGTGATGGCGCCGGCGATCTGGCCGCCCATATTGACGAGGCCCGAGATCACGCCCGTGTGCGGCCCGCCATAGTCGGCCGCCACCGCCCAATAGGTCGCCTGGCCCAGATAGAGCGCGCCCGCACCGCCGGCCAGAACCAACACCGCCAGGGTCGCGTTCTGCACCTGGGCGCCCACCACCAGGAAGGCCGCGGTGATAACGAGGGTGAAGGCGCCGTAAAGGCTGCGGCCCCAATACTGGCCCTTATGCTTGACCAGCCAGTCGCTGATCACTCCGCCAGCCAGGCAGCAGACGGTCATGGAGATGAAGGGCAGCATGGCCAGGAAGCCGCTATCCCTCAGATTGATGCCGCGCCCGTCCGCCAGATAGATGAAGAACCAGTTGAGGAAGATAAAGGCCACATAGCCAAACGCAAAATAGGCGATGGCCACGCCCCACACATCGCGGCTGGTGAAGACGCGGGCCCACGGCACCGGCGGCATCGGCCCTTCGATCTTCTCCGGCAGGCCTGCCTCGATCTGGTCGCGCTCCACTTCGGTGATGCGGGGATGTTGCCGCGGCGTGTCACGCGAAAACCAGTACCAGAACGCACCCACGACCAGCCCGATGGCGGCGGAAAACCAGAACACGGCACGCCAGCCATAGCCCAGCATGATTGCCGCGACCAAAGGCTGGGACACGGCCGCGCCGAAACCGACACCGCCAAATACCCAGCCATTGGCGACACCGCGTTCGTTGGAAGGAAACCAGGCCGCGATGAACTGGTTGGACGATGGATAGGCCACCGCCTCGCCCATCCCCAGCACGAAGCGCACCGCCACCAGCGTCCAAAGCGCGCCGCCCATTGTGGGCGGGATCAGCGCGACGGCGGCGGAAAAGACGCCCCACCAGCAAAGGCCCAGCGTAAGGGTCAGGCGCGGCCCCAGCTTGCCCACAACCCAGCCGGCCGGAATCTGGAAGATGGCATAGCCCACCAAAAAGGCGCTGAACACCCAGCCCAGTTCCACCTTGCCGATGCCATATTCCTTGGTCATTTCAAGGCCGGCGACAGTAATGTTGGTGCGATCGACATAGACCACCGCGCTCACCACGAAAATCCAGATGATGAGCAGGTAGCGAAGCTTGTTCGTCATAGGGCGTTCCTCTGGCGTGCTTTGCCTGAATGTTCTTTTTTTCCAGGAATGTCTGGTCCGGGCGCGCACGGCCCCATTCCCCCGCGAAGCCACAGCAAACCCTAGTTTGGCGGTTTCGTCAAAGATTTCACCAACGGCAAGGTGCGCAATGTGAGATGCCTGCCGGCGCCCACACCATCGCGGCAATGCGCGCAGGTCCCGGCACTGGAATCAGCGCAGTCATTGCCCCATTATCATGCCGCCGCCCTGCGGACATCCCAACAACAATCCCCGTACAACATTCCAGGAACACGACCCCATGACCAGAAAACTCGAAGGCAAGACCGCGCTGATCACCGGGGCGGCCGCAGGCATCGGGCGCGCCGCCGCCGAACTTTTCGCCGCCGAGGGCGCGAAGGTGATCGCCACCGACCGCGACACGGCAGGACTGCGCGGACTCGACGCCGATACGCGCAAGCTGGATGTCACCGACGCCGCCGCGATCACCGCACTGGCAAAGGATGTCGGCCGCCTGGACGTGCTGTTCAACTGTGCCGGATTTGTCGAGAACGGCACCGTACTGGACAATGATGACGCCCAATGGATGAAGTCGTTCGACATCAATGTCTATGCCATGGCGCGTATGATCCGCGCCTTCCTGCCCGCCATGATCGAGGGCGGCGGCGGCTCCATCATCAACGTCGCCTCGGTCGCCGGCTCGATCAAGGGCCTTCCCAACCGCTGCATATATGGCGCCAGCAAGGCGGCGGTGATCGGCCTGACCAAGTCGGTGGCGATCGATTTCGTCACCAAGGGCATCCGATGCAATACGCTGTGTCCGGGAACGGTGGATTCGCCTTCGCTGCAGCAGCGTCTGCGCGACAGCGGCGACTATGAGGCGGCCCGCAAGGCGTTCGCCGCCCGCCAGCCGATGGGCCGGCTTGGAACTGCCGAGGAAATGGCTTCCATGGCGCTTTGGCTGGCCAGCGACGACAGCAAGTTCGCGACCGGCCAGAACTTCATCGTCGACGGTGGCATCACGCTCTGATCCCGGTCGGGGATCTCGGTCGGGTCGCACCGACAACGGGTTCCCGCATGCGCCCGGCGCTCTTCAGTAATCCCGGAAATCTTGCGCAAGACCGAAGCAGCGAGCGGTTTGCTGCGGCAAACCGCTCGCTTGACGCCCGGCGCGGCCCCGCGCACAAAACCCTCATGAAGGGAATTTTCCGCGGCATGAAGCAGCTTGCGCTGGTCGCGATGATTTTGCGCGCGCTGATGCCCATGGGCTGGATGCCCGGCACCAGCCTGGATGCGCCTTTCGCGATCTGCACAATGAGCGGTCCGCTGCAGCACGCGCCGGACAATGGCAAGGTTCCTGCCGACCATCACGCCATCTGCCCCTTTGCCGCCGCGCCGCACCTGGCCGCCGCGCCCGAACTGCCCCAGCTGTTCCTGCCGCAGACTCACGCAGCAGCCGCCGAAGCCGACCGCGCCTATGCCGTCATCCTGTCGGCACGCTTCTCGCCTGGCTCCCCCCGCGCCCCGCCCCTGAACGCCTGAGCCGTCCGGTCGGCCGCGCGGGCGCATGCCCGTGACGGCGCTCGTCCATGTTTTCAGGGGATTTCCATGTTCGCTTCCAAGCGCCTGTTCGCGGGCGCATCGCTTGTCGCTCTCACCGCCACGCCTGCCATCGCCCAGAATATGGGTACCGGTCTGGTCCCGGAATTCGTCATCGTCAGCGCCGACCGCGCCGTCACCGGTCCGACCGCGCCGGATATCGAGGTTGCCGCCACCAAGGCATCGGAGACAATCAACACCGCCAATACCGAGGACATGCTGAAATACGCGCCCTCGCTGCTGGTCAGAAAACGCCATATCGGTGACACCCAAGACCCCGTCGCCACCCGCACCTCGGGCACAGGCGCCTCGGCGCGCAACCTGATCTTTGTTGACGGAATCATGATCAACGCGCCCATCGGCAACAACAACGGCGCCGCCAGCCCGCATTTCGGCGTCGCCGCCCCCCAGGATGTCAGCCGCATCGATGTGCTCTATGGCCCCTTCGCCGCTGCCTATGGCGGCGGTTCGATCGGCGCGGTGATCAACATCAAGACCCGCATGCCCGATCATTTCGAGCTGTACGGACACGCCATGGGCGCGGTGCAGAACTGGCAGCAATATGGCAGCGATGATACCGTCGGCACCTGGCAGCTGGCTGCCGGCATCGGCGATCGCATCGGTGCCTTGTTCTGGCGGCTGTCGGCCAACCACCTGGACAGCGAAAGCCAGCCTCTATCCATTGCCACGCTGGCGCGGCCGGCAAAGACCAGCGCGGCGGGCGCGCCGGTAACGGGCGCTATCGACGGCCTGGCGCGCACCGGATTGCCTGTCGCCATCATTGGTGCTGCGGGCCTGGAGCATCAAGTCCAGGACACCGACACGCTGAAGCTGGCCTATGATTTCGATGGCGGCGCCCGGCTGGCCTATACGGTCAGCCTGTTCCACCAGGATGACCGCGCCGAGGCCCAGACCTATCTGCGCAGCGCTGCCGGCACGCCGGTCTATTCGGGCGATCTCAACATCGACGGCTACAATTACAACGTCGGCGCCGGCAACTTCTCCAACAATGTCTATCACTGGCCCCAGACGCACCTGGCCCAGGGCCTGTCGCTGAAGTCGGGCGATGATGGCGACTTCGCCTGAGTTCAAACT
>JBEHXB010000038.1:0-12513 GCA_048498895.1 Pseudomonadota bacterium | reverse complement strand
GTAAGTCATCGCCGCGCCCGTTTGAACTTTGTCCATGAACACCTCACCCTTCTCTTCGCCTGTCGCCTTGTCGTAGGCGCGCAGGCGGCATCCCTTGCGGCCCTGATCGTCGGTGAACAGGCCGCAGTCGCCCAGGATGACCAGACTCTTGGTGGTCAGCGTGCCCAGAATACCCGACTGGCCTGTACGCGGAATATTGACGCCCTTCAGTAGCCGGTGGTTCCTGATGTGGTCGGGTGTTTCGCCGTGTGTGACCTGCCACGCCAAGGTTCCGTCGCGCAGGTTCAGCGCGGTGACAGTGCCATAAGGCGGCTTCTCCAGCGGAATACCCTCGATCGAAATCATGCCGCGAACGATGGGATCGTTCAGCCCGTCCGGCATGTAGCTGAAGCGCACGCCATGATTGCCGCCCTTCAGGCTGGCGAAGCCACCGAAGGCACCACCGCCCGCGTCCGCGCTGCCGGCAGCCGGCGGCCCGCCGCGGGGCACCGGGCGCCCCTTGGAATCAAGGCCTACGCCGGTGATTCCGATCTGGTGCTTGGAAAAAACATACAACAGGCCGGTTTCGGGATCGTAGGATCCCCCCGGCCAGTTCACGCCGCCCTGCATGCCGGGCAGATTGAAGGCGCCGAAAACGGTTTCAGTGAGCATCGGCGGCGGCGCGTAGAGAGGGCCGAGCTGGTAGTGCCTGGCGATCTCGCGGGCCCGCGCCCTTATCTGCGGCGTCCAGTCCACCAGATCATCTTCGCTGACGCCCTGTTTGGTGAATGGCGGCGGCTTTGTCGGCATGGGCTGGGTCGGGGAATACCATTCGCCCGGCACGTGGCCACTGGGAACCTTGACTTCCGGGATTGGCCAAACCGGCTTGCCGTTGGTGCGGTCCAGGACATAGACGAAGCCCTGCTTGGTAGGCTGGGCAATGGCCTTGACCGCTTTGCCCTCCACGGTGAGGTCGCACAGGATTCCGGCACAGGGAACATCGCGGTCCCATAGCCCGTGGTGAACCATCTGATAGTGCCATTTTCGCCGACCGGTCTCTATGTCCAGCGCCACCAGACTTTCTCCGAACAAGCCCGGACCGTGGCGGTTCACGCCTTCCATGTCAGTGGCTGCCGATTCCACGCCGCAATAAACGAGGCCCAGTTCGTCGTCCGCCGACATTGAGGCCCAGCAGCCGCCATTGCCGATGGCTTCTGCCTGACCCGGCACCAGCCAGCTGTCGTATCCGAACTCGCCCTTTTGCGGGATGGTGTGGAAAATCCATTTGCGGTGGCCGCTTCGCACATCGAAGCCGCGGATATAACCCTTGGAGTCGGCGGTGGGGGCGGCGCCCACCACCACGACATCACGCACCACCAGCGGCGGCGCGTGAAGGCCAATGATGCCGCGGCTGGGGTCCATCTGCTGATCGTCGTTCTGGCGCAGGTCGACTATACCGCCCATGCCAAAAGCCGGGTCAGGCGCGCCGGTCCTGGCATCCAGGGAACAAAGTTGATAGCCGATGGTGACATAGAGGATGCGCTCGCGCGTTCCGTCGGTCCAATAGGCGATCCCCAGGCCAGGCCCCCCGCGGCTGCCACTGCGCCGGCCCTCGTCGTGGCGGTGCATCCAAAGGAGCTCGCCCGTGGCGCCATCCAGACACACCACATCGCGGCGATAGCCTGCGGTGCTGTAGATCCTGCCGTTCACGAATAGCGGCGTTGACTGATAATCCGCATCGAGGTTGGGACCCAGCGCGTTTGTCGAAAAACGCCAGATCATTTCCAGTTTGTCGAAATTTCCTGCGTTTATCTGGTCCAGCGGCGCATAGCGCGTACTGGCCAGATCGCCTGCGTAATGAAGCCAGGTGGAACCTTGTGGCGAGGCCGGCTGCGCGGCGGCGGGCAGAGTGCCGGCAAAGCCCGCGGCTGAGGTTGTGGCCATCATCCGCCGGCGCGTAAACGAAATCATCCCGCCAATTCCCCCCGCTTCCCGTTGTTTATGAGCATGTTGGCGGCCGGAAGGCTGACAGGCAAGCGCCGGCTTTAATTTTCCCTTAGTATTGTCCCGCGATTTCGATGTACTGCCCCGCTGGTCGTGACAGGCTAGTAGAATGGGGCAAGCAATCCATTCCCTCGCGGATATGGTCAGCTACGCGGGTGACCTGCGCCGCTCGGCTCGCCGCGAGCCGGCACCCGAGGTCGCACAGAAGATCCAGCATGCCGCCAATCACCTGGAGATGACAGCATTCAACCGCCTGTCGCTGACAGCTCCAGGCATCGGCAAGCTGTTGGACACCCTGGCCTGACGCAGTATATCCGTCGAGTTGCCTGTCCCGCCGCGCTCTAGCCAGGCAGCCTGAAGGCGATGAATTCCGCGTCAGCGCCGCGCCCGCTGATCGCCAGCACGATGTACTGCTTGCCGTTCAGCATGTAGGTCATGGGCGAACCTGACTGTTCTGCCGGCATGTAGACCGCACCTTTTTCCTCGCCCGTCTTCTTGTCGTAGGCCCGAAGGCGCGCGCCCTTGCGGCCGGTCTCGTCGGTGTACATCTGCGGATCGCCGCAGATCACCAGCGATTTGGTGGTCAGCGGCGAAATCTTGCCGATCATGCCGGTGCGAGGAATCTTGAGGCCCTTCAGCGCGGGATGATTGCGGATATTGTCCGGCGTCTCGCCATGGGCGATCTGCCAGGTCTGCGTGCCGTCCGCAAGATTGGTAGCGGTGATGCGCCCATACGGGGGTTTTATCAGCGGCAGGCCGTCGACCGTCAGGTCACCGGGGCGATAACCGCCCGGCACATCCGGCGGCGGGTTGGCGTGGACATAGTCGAACTGGCCGCGGGTGTGGTCCAGGTTCGGAATGATCGAGCCGATGGTCAGCGGATTGGTCTGGGAATAGGTATAGACCGTGTAGTTCTCGGGATCGTAGGAGCCACCGGGCCAGTTCACGCCGCCGATATAGCCCGGAAGATTGATCACCCCATATGGGCCGCCCTTCTTGGCCATGATCGGCGCGGTATAGACCGGGCCGAGCTTGTAGTGGCTGGCAATCTGCAGAGCCTTTTTGTGCAGTTCTGGTGTGAAATCGATCAGGTCGTCTTCGCTCACGCCTTGGCGGTCCACCGCCGGCGGCTTGGTTGGAACAGGCTGGGTCGGCGAGTACCACTCGCCCGGCACGTCGCCCTTGGGCACTCTCTTTTCGGGAATTGGCCAGATCGGCTTGCCGGTTTCGCGGTCCAGCACGAAAAGAAAGGCCTGCTTGGTCGGCTGGCAAAGCGCTTTGACGACGCGGCCTTCGTGCGGGATGTCGCACAGGATCGCAGCGCAAGGTACGTCATAATCCCACAGGCCGTGGTGCACGAGCTGATAGTGCCACTTGCGCTCGCCGGTCTCGATGTCGACCGCAACGATGCTTTCCCCGAACAGGCCCGGACCCCAGCGATACATGCCCATCTGGTCGCCGGTGGGCATTTCCACGCCCAGGTAGGCCAGGCCCAGCTCTTCGTCCGCGGATATCTGGTTCCAATCCCCCGCGTTGCCTGCAGCCTCGGCCTGGCCGGGTTTCAACCAGGTGTCGTAGCCGAACTCGCCCTTTTTCGGAATGGTGTGGAATATCCACTTGCGCTTGCCCGTCTTGACGTCGAAGCCGCGCACATAGCCCTTGGCATTGTCCTTGACCGCAGGCGTGTTGCCGGCGGTATGAGCGGCACCGATTATGACCACGTTGCGCGCGATGGTAGGAGCAGTGTGAAGCCCAATGTCGGCGGTATCGAGGTCGAGATCCTGATCGTCATTCTTCTTCAGGTCGACAATGCCATTCTCGCCGAAATCGGGATCGAGAAGGCCCGTCTTGGCGTCGAGCGAGCACATCTGATAGCCGATCGTGACGTAGATGATGCGCTCGGCATTGCCATCGGTCCAGTAGCCAACGCCACGGCCTGAGAGCCGGCGCGGTGAATGGTTGGAGCGCGAGCCTTCATCGATTGTCTTATGGACCCAAATGATCTCGCCGGTGGCGGCGTCCAGGCACACCACGTCCCGGCGCGTGCCCACCGTGGCGTAGAGCCGGCCCTTGATCAGCAGCGGCGTGCACTGAAGCTGGAATTCGGGGCGCGGTCCGAAATTGCTGGTCTTGAACGTCCAGGCGACTTCCAGCCTGTTGAAATTTTCCGCGTTGATCTGGTCCAGGGGAGCATAGCGCCAATAGGCCAGGTTGCCGCCATAGGTGGGCCATTCAGTGTCGGCAGGCATGGTCGCTTGCGCGCGTGCGGGCAGCGACGCCAGAAAGGCTCCCCCGATCGTGGTGGTTAGCATCAGCCGGCGGTCTAGCGCGCGCATTTCAGTCTCCCATTTTCTTGAGCTGCGCGCGCGATGCTCCCCTTCGACGGCACAGGCGCGCGGACACTAGCCCAGGCTTGCGCGCAATCCCAAGCACAAAGCGGAAAGCTGGTTTGCAGTGGCGGAACTAACTGGGGAAGGTGAATTGTGCGCCGCCGCAAACGCCGGTGGGCCAGCGCGCGGTCACGGTTTTCAGCCGCGTGTAAAAATGGACAGATTCGGGGCCATAGACGCCGTGGCTGCCGAAAATGGACGATTTCCAGCCACCGAAACTATGATACCCGACTGGTACCGGTATCGGCACGTTTACACCGACCATGCCGACTTCGATGGACTGGACGAAGTCGCGAGCCACGTCACCGTCGCGGGTGAAGATGGCAGTTCCGTTACCAAACGGATTGGCGTTGATCATGTCGATGGCCGCGCGATAGCCCGGCGCGCGGACCACCGACAGTACGGGTCCGAAAATCTCTTCCCTGTAGATAGTCATGTCCGTGGTCACGCGGTCCAGCAGAGTGCCGCCCAGCCAGAAGCCCTTCTCATAGCCCTGGAGTTTCAGGCCGCGACCATCAACGACCAGCTCGGCGCCTTCGCGGGCGCCTGTCGCGATATAGCCGGCAACCTTGTCGCGATGAGCCTCCGTCACCAGGGGCCCCATCTCGGCGCTAGCGTCTGTCGAGGGGCCGATCTTCAGCGCTTGCACACGCGGTTTAAGTTTCGCCACCAGCGCGTCGGCGGTCTTTTCACCAATCGGCACCGCGACGGAAACGGCCATGCATCGTTCGCCCGCCGAACCGTAACCGGCACCCATCAGAGCATCGGCCGCCTGATCGAGGTCGGCATCCGGCATGATCACCATGTGGTTTTTTGCGCCGCCTAGTGCCTGCACGCGCTTTCCGGCGGCCGAGCCGCGCGCATAGACGTATTGCGCGATAGGTGTGGAGCCGACAAAGCTCACTGCGGCGATACCGGGATGTTCCAGGACCGCGTCCACCGCTGCCTTGCCGCCATGCACGACATTGAGCACGCCTTCGGGCAACCCGGCCTCACGCCACAATTCATAAAGGAGGATGGACGCCGATGGATCGCGCTCGGACGGCTTGAGGATGAAGGCATTGCCGCTGGCAAGCGCCATGGGCATCATCCATAGGGGAACCATGACGGGAAAATTGAACGGCGTGATCCCGGCGACAACACCCAATGGCTGGCGCTGGTCGTAACAGTCCATGCGTGTGGCGACATGTGCGCTGAAGCTTCCCTTGAGCAAATGCGGTATGCCGCAGGCGAACTCCACAACCTCCTGGCCGCGCGCAATCTCTCCCACTGCATCGCTGTGGGTCTTGCCGTGCTCGGCGCTGATGGTTCGCGCCAATTCATCCTTGCGCGCTTCCATCAGGCGGCGCATCTCGTACATCACCTTCGCTCGCCGAGCCGGCGTGGTGGCGGCCCAGGCGGGAAACGCGCCAGATGCAGCGGCAACAGCGGCATCGAGTTCGACCGCACCGCCCGAGGAAACCGTGCCGGTCTGCTCGCCTGTGGCCGGGTTAAATACCGGTGTCCCGGCATCCGAAGTGACGACTTTGCCGCCGATGACATGGCCGATCCGGTGCATGACGTTTTCCTCTATCCCTACCGGAATGCAGGTTCGGTGAAACTGCGCAATTTGCGCGAATGCAGCGTGCCGCTGCGCGCGGCCTCCCGCATGGCTTCCAGGGCGCGAATGCCGATCTGCAGATGCTGGCTAACCCGTTCCTCGTAGAAAGCGTCTGCCATACCGGGGAGCTTGATCTCGCCATGCAGCGGCCGGTCCGAGACACACAGAAGGGTGCCATAGGGCACGCGGAAGCGATAGCCATTGGCCGCCAGGGTGGCCGATTCCATGTCGATGGCGATGGCGCGGCTCTGGTTGAAGCGCACAGACAATTCGTCGAAACGCAGTTCCCAATTGCGGTCGTCGGTGGTGACCACGGTGCCTGTGCGCAGCCGCTCCTTCAGCACCTTGCCGTGAAGCCCGGTCACTTCTTCCACCGCCTGGGCCAGAGCCAGCTGCACTTCTGCTATGGTGGGAACCGGAATGGCCAGCGGCAGAAGCTGGTCCAGCACATGGTCGTCACGCAGATAAGCGTTGGCCAGCACATAATCGCCCAGCCGCTGGCTGCCGCGCAGGCCCCCGCAATGGCCCACCATCAGCCACACATGCGGGCGCAGCACCGCCAGATGGTCTGTGATGGTTTTGGCGTTGGAAGGCCCCACCCCGATATTGACCAGGGTGATCCCCTCGCCATGCTCCTGCACCAGGTGGTAGGCCGGCATCTGCGGCATCTTGGCCAGCGGCGGCGCCGAGGGCGGCAGGCCCTTCATGATCGTGCGATTTCCCGGCTCGATGAAGCGCTGGGCACGGCCCGCATTGATCTCCTTCTGGGCGTAATCGGCGAATTCATCGATATAGCGCTGGTAGTTCGTGAACAGAACGAAGCTCTGGAAATGCGCCGCATCAGTGCCGGTATAATGGCGCAAGCGATGCAGCGAAAAATCCACCCGCTCCGCGCTGAACAGCGAGAGAGGTCCCGCTTCCGGCCCCAGCCAGCGCCCGCCATCGGCGATCGCGTCATGGGCAGCGTCCAGCCGCGGCATCGGGAAGTGGCGTGCCAGTTCAATACGCTCCTCGGCCGACATGCGGGCGGCGGCGCGTTCCACCGCGAAAGTCAGGGGGATCGGTGTGCGGCTCTTGCCGACATAGATGACGGCATAGGTGGTGGTGAGTACAAGCTCGATCTGTTCAATGAGATAGCGCGCGAAAAGCCGCGGCGCGGTGATGGTATTGCCGTACCAGCCCGGCCTGGAAACCTTGCCGAATGCCAGCGTCGTCGAGCCGGGCATGGATATCGAAGCCACCTCCAATCCCAGATAGGGGTAGACGGATCGACGAGCCGGACTTCGATCGCCAGCGGCGAAGGCCTCGAAGTCGTGCTCGATACTGGCTATGGCCTCGTCGTAAAGCTGCGCGAGCCGGTCAACCGCTTCGGCCGCGCTGTCGCAGCGGACCAGCTCGGTGGCGGGAATGTTGCACTGTGGGCTAGAAGTTGTTTCGGAAGTCATGCGTATTGCCGGACGGAAGGATAGTGATGAGTGGGGACGATGGCAAAGACATGCCCGTAGCGGAAGCGGCCCAACTGATTCGCCAGGGGGTGGCTGCCCTGCAAGCCGTGCAGGCAGGCGCCTTTCCGAAGACCGCCCTAGTCCTGGGCAGCGGTCTGGGACCCCTGGCGGATCGGGTCGAGTATGCCCGGGAAATACCTTATGTCGACATTCCCGGCTTTCCGCTGCCAACCGTCCAGGGCCATGCCGGGTGCCTCAGGCTGGGCCGGCTGTCAGGCACGCCCGTCGCCTGCCTGGCCGGGCGTTTTCATGTTTATGAGGGCTACGCTCCCCAGGCGATCGCAATTCCCATTCGCATCCTGCGGGCGGCGGGGGTGGAGCGGATCGTCTTGACCAATGCCTCCGGTGGGCTGAACCCGGACATGGGCGTTGGTACATTGATGGTGGTGCGCGATCACATCAATTTCACCGGCCGCAATCCTCTGTTGGGCCCCAATGATGACGCGGTGGGCCCGCGGTTTTTCGACATGACCTATGCCTACGATCGGGCGTTGCGCGCGACCTTCGTACAGGCCTCGCAGGACAGCGGCGTTGCCATTCGCGAAGGCGTCTATGTCGGCGTGCTGGGGCCGAGCTTTGAGACTCCCGCCGAAATACGCATGTTCGCGAAATGGGGCGGCGACGCGGTGGGCATGTCCACTGTCCCCGAATGCCTGGCCGCGATCCACTGCGGCATGAAGGTGGCTGCGTTGTCGCTGATTACAAACGCGGGGGCTGGGCTCACGCCAGAGCCGGTGTCGCATGAAGATGTGATGGCGCAGGGGGTAAAAGCATATGACCAAGCGGAAAAGTTGCTCCTGGCCTTCTTTGCTCGCCTGAAGGACTGACCGGTCGAGGTTGCCCTTTTTCCGGCCCTGTGGAATCCATGCTGCATATGGCTGACAATCCTCATTGTGAGGTCCTGAATTCGCTCGCGGCGCGCGGGCGGTTGCGCGCCTTGGCCCCGCGGACGGGTATTGACTTTACCTCCAATGACTTCCTGGGGTTGGCGGAATCGGCATTCTTGCGCGCAGCAGCCGAGGAAGCGCTGGCGCGCGACGTGCCGGCGGGTGCCGGAGGTTCACGTCTTTTGCGCGGCAACCATCCGGAGCATGAAGCGCTCGAGGAGGAAGCCGCAGCTTTTTTCGGCAGCGAGACCGCGCTCTATTTTCCCACCGGATTCGCTGCCAACGCAGCCATCATCGCTACCCTTCCTCGCCGCGATGACCTGATTTTATATGATTCCCTGATTCATGCTTCGCTCCGCGCGGGGCTGGATCCGGCACGCATTCCCGCGCGCGAAGTGCCGCACAATGACGTCAATGCAATCGAGGATGCCATTCGGGCATGGCGCGGCCAGGGGGGCAGGGGCCGGGTGTGGATTGCGGTCGAAACCCTCTATTCCATGGACGGCGACCGGGCACCACTGAGCGATCTTATGGCGCTGGCGGCGCGGAACGACGCCATGCTCTTGCTGGACGAAGCACATGCCACGGGCGTTTTTGGCGAATGCGGAAGAGGCCTGGGGGCCGCATTCGAAGGGACTCCAAACATCGTTTCGCTTCATACCTGTGGCAAGGGATTGGGCGTGGTGGGGGCGCTGGCTTGTATGCCGCGTCTCTACCGGGACTTCATGGTCAATCGGGGCCGCAGCTTTATCTATTCGACCGCCCCGTCGCCGCTGATGGCGGCGCTGGTGCGCGCGGCGCTGAAATTCTGCGCAGGGGCAGACGCCCAGCGGGCACAGCTGATGGAACTAATCGCGTATGCCGGTGGCCTGATGCGCAAGCTGGGCCGCGAACCTTCCGGCTCGCAGATCCAGCCGGTCATCGTCGGCGCTGACACCGCGGCGACGCGGCTGGCGGCAGCGCTGCGGGAAAAGGGCTTCGACGTCCGCGCGATTCGCCCGCCCACTGTGCCGGAAGGTACGGCACGGTTGCGGATCGCCCTGACCCTCAATGTCAACGCAATGGACGTCCATGCGCTGTTTGCGGCGCTGACGGCACACATGGAATAATCATGAATCAGTTCGTCGTCACCGGAACCGATACCGGCATTGGCAAGACAGTCTTTTCCGCGGCCTTGGCCGGCATGCTGGATGCGCGCTACTGGAAACCGGTGCAGGCCGGGCTGGATGGTCCTACGGACAGTGAGGCGGTGGCCGAGCTATCAGGCGCTGCGATCATACCCGAATCCTATCGGTTGAAGCTGCCGGCTTCACCGCACCAGTCTGCGGCGGAAGAGGGTATCATCATCGATGCCGACGCCCTGATACCGCCGCCGGGCCCGCTGGTAATCGAAGGGGCGGGGGGCCTGATGGTGCCGCTGACGCGCCAGGTCCTGTTCATCGACGTTTTCGCGCGGTGGCGGTTGCCGCTGGTGTTATGCGCGCGCACCAGCCTGGGTACCATAAACCACACTTTGCTGTCTGTTGAAGCGATCCGGTCGCGCAATATCCCCCTTCAGGGAATCGCGTTCATCGGTGACGCCAACCCGGAAAGCGAAAGTATCATCATTGAGAAGGCGGGCGCCAAAAGGCTGGGCAGGTTGCCACACATCGCGCCCCTGACCCCCGGACGGCTGGCAGCCGTGTTTTCGAAGACTTTCCATCCGGAGGACTTCGCATGACGGGGTCCACCGCTTCATCTCCCGTCTGGCATCCCTTTACCCAGCACGGTCTGGCGCCGCCACCGCCGCTGGTTGTGCGCGGGCAGGGGGCCTGGCTTGAGCTGGAGTCGGGAGTGCGCATGGTGGACGCCATCTCCTCCTGGTGGGTAATTACCCACGGTCATGGCCATTCGCGCATTATTGCCGCGATACAGGAACAGGCAGCGAAACTGGATCAGGTGATTTTCGCCGGCTTCACTCACGCCCCGGCGGAAGATCTGGCGCGCAAGCTTCTGTCCATCGTCCCCCCTGGCCTGACCCACGTCTTCTATTCCGACAGCGGTTCGACCGCCGTCGAGGTGGCCTTGAAAATGGCGCTGGGTTACTGGAAGAACCGCGGGGTAAACCGCACCCGCGTCATCGCCATGAATCACGCCTATCATGGCGATACGGTAGGCACCATGTCTGCCGGCGCGCGCGGCGTGTTCAACGCCGCCTATACGCCGCTTCTGTTCGACGTGGCGCGCATTCCCTTTCCTGAGCCGGGTCAGGAAAGGCGCACCTTGGACACGCTGGAGCACCACGCAAAGGGGGCCGCCGCACTGGTCGTGGAGCCGCTGATCTGCGGTGCGGGGGGCATGCGGCTTTACAGGCCCGAGGTCCTGCGCGGCATGGCCGACATCTGCGCCCAGAGTGGCACGCTGCTGATCGTCGATGAGGTGATGACGGGCTTCGGACGCACTGGAACCCTGTTCGCCTGCGAGCAGGCAGGCGTGAGGCCCGACATCATGACGTTGGCAAAAGGGCTTACCGGCGGCAGCATTCCGCTGGCGGCCACGTTGTGCAGGCCCGACATCTTCGCAGCGCATTTTTCCACCAACCGCAACCATACCCTGTTCCATTCCAGTTCCTTCACCGCCAATCCCATCGCCTGCGCTGCGGCCAGCGCGAACCTTGATGTATGGCTATCGGAGCCGGTGCTGGAGCGAGTAAACACGCTATGCGCGATGCAGGAACAAAATCTGGCCGCATTCCGGGACGATCCGCGCGTCGAGAATGTGCGCCGGCTCGGAACCATCACCGCCTTGGACCTGAAGGTTGATGACCCCGGCTACCTGGCTAGTATGGGACTGGAATTGACGGCTTTCTTTCATTCCCGAGGCATCCTTTTGCGGCCCCTGGGCAACACCATTTACGTGATGCCGCCCTACTGTATTTCCGCGGAGGAGCTGGCGATGGTATACGCCGCCATCAAGGATGCCCTGCTGCAATTCGCGTAACCGGATCGATCCGGGCGCGAACTATCGGTGCCGACATAGGGAGCAAGTCATGAATTCCCGCGTTGCCCTGTTTTCCGCCTTTCTGCAGCTATCTGGTCCGGCACTGGCCGCGGAGATCAATGAACCCATTCCTGCGCCCGCCGCCGATCCGGCAAACAAGGCCGCCACTGAGGTGGCGGTTCTGGCGGGTGGCTGCTTCTGGGGACAGCAGGGCGTGTTTGAGCATGTAAAGGGCGTGAAAAAGGTGGTGGCCGGCTATTCGGGCGGCTCTGCCGCGACGGCCCATTATGAACTGGTCGGATCGGAGACTACCGGCCACGCTGAGGCTGTGCAGATCACGTTCGACCCAAACGTCATTTCGTTCGGCACGCTACTGCGTATTTACTTTTCTGTGGCGCATGATCCCACCCAGCTCAATCGTCAAGGCCCCGATCGCGGTTCCAGCTATCGGTCGGAGATATTTGCAACCAGCCCGGTCCAGGCGGGAACCGCACGGGCCTACATCGCACAGCTCCAGGCGGCCAAGACCTTTGGTCCGCCGATCGTGACCAAGGTAGAGCCGCTAAAGGGTTTCTATCCCGCGGAGGATTATCACCAGGATTATCTCGCCCGGAACCCGGACGTGCCGTATATCCGCATCAACGATCTGCCCAAAATTCAGGCTCTCCGGCGGGTCTGGCCGCAATATTGGCGGGCTGATCCAGTGCTCCTTGCCCGCCGCTAGCTCCGCGTTTCTCCATGAAATCGCCGTCATCGGCCGCCCCGCGGCCGGGCCCGTTTTATCAAAGGGGACGGGGGGCGTTCCCTTTGCTGCGGCGATCTGCTAGGTGCTTCGCCCGGCTTGGGTCCCAGGGCTGCCTCGGGGGCGGATTCCGTAGACCAGCCCAGAGAAACTGAAGCGAATCCAAACGATGAAACACCTGACGATCGAACGCCTTGTGTGGGGCGGTGTCGCGTTGCTGGTCGGCCTGCTTCTGGGCTGGATGCTGCGCGGCGTCACCACCTACAATTCCAAGGCCGGCATGGCGCAGACTTTTGAAGACTGGCGGCTGGCTTGTCCGGCAGCCGCGACCAAGGGCGTGTCCTGCGAAATGAGTTCCGACGTAGTTGACACCTCCAGCGGCACACCCACTTCGCTGGCGCGGGTCACCATCACCGTCGACAATGCC
>JBEHXB010000037.1:0-12528 GCA_048498895.1 Pseudomonadota bacterium | reverse complement strand
CGCCGCATCGGAGGACCAGATATTTCTCCTTGGCAGGAAGACGGCAAAGGAAAAGGTCGCGAGTTTCCTGCTGTCGTACAACGAGAAGCTGACCCAGGAATCAGCCGGCGGCCATTGCATGCATTTGCCGATGACCCGGACGGAAATTGCCGACTTTCTCGGCTTGACGACGGAGACGGTCTCCAGGGTGTTGACGGGCCTGGCACGCGAAAAGATCATCACCGTCGGGCTGTCCCACTCCGTTCGCCTGTTGAACGTCGATCTGTTGCAGCACTTTTCCGGAAATTGATCGCTGCACAGAAGTACCCGGCGCCGGACGTATCTTCGCGCGATCGAATATCTCGATCAATGTTCGTGACGGCTTAGACGCTCTCTTTCGGGTTGCTCCAGAGCCAACAGCGCCCACGCCAACTCCATGAATACGCCGTGGGCGGCAGTTGCGAGAATTGTTTCGGGATTTTCGCCATGCAATGGCTCAAAGCCTCGGTGAAAATTCACGCCACGGATCGCGCGTTCTGATTCATGAGCAGAGGCGGTCATCATCTCACTCCTGCGCCGCTGGCAGAGCCAGATCCGCCGGCGGGATTGAAGGCTGGCGCCGATCGCGTCACAATCTCCCGTTCGAGGAAGAGACTGGTAACGTGCGCAATGAAGTGTGAGGCCAAAGCATCCCCCAGGAGGGTGATGAGCAGCTCACGATAAAACGGCTTGAGGATCCGTCCAGTCACTCCTCGATCGGCGCACATCAAGTCAACAAGATTCCATGCCAGCGGCGACAGGGCGCTTCTTCCGGTACGGGGGTCGAGTATGGCGTGCAAGGCTCGCTCGACGGCGTCCCTGTTCGCGCCGGAAATATGCGTCAGCACGTTGTTGATGTGCGGATGACCACGGAATGACGCAGCAACGCAGAACACCAGGTCATTGAGCGCTATCGCCGGGCGCTCTTGCCGCTCGTGAGTTTTCTCGTCGAAGCGCGGTGAGGTACCTCGGCTTGCCGGAGCGGCGGCCCCTTCTTCTCCCAGAGGCCGGCACGCCAATTCTACTGTTCCATCACTTGGCTGAAGCATCCGCGCTTCCTATAAGATGCATTTCATATATATCTTATAGAGGACGACGGTGTTTGCAAAGGGATTGCGACAATCTGCGTGCCGATCTTCGCAGCTTCGGACCGGGAGTGGGTCTCCGAGGTTCGGCCGCGGGGCCGCGCGCCAACTGCGAGCCGGAACGGGATCTTACCGCATCACTGCTGGCTTGGGCGGCGGGGCCGCCGCGCCGGCGGCTTAATGGGTGTCAGGAGGAGATCAGCCAGGGTATAGCGATCGAGCGTTTCCGCGAAGGCGCCCAGTGCTTCTTTTAGCGCCCCGCGCAACCGACATCGCGAAGTTATCACGCACCGATTGTCCGGTGTGAAGCATTCGACCAGCGCAAAATCCGGCTCGGTCGCACGCAGGACTTCGCCCACCTTGATCCTGTTCGGGCTTCTGGCGAGCGTCAGCCCGCCAGACCGGCCACGCACGGCCTTCAAATAGCCGGCACGGGTCAGTTGATTCACGACCTTCATCAGATGAGCACGCGAAATGCCATAGATATCCGCTGTCTCTTCGATAGTGATCAAGCGATCACCTTGGCTTGCCGCATACATCAAGACGCGCAGCGCATAATCCGAAAAATTCGTCAGCCGCATCGCCGGCCTCTTGGTTGCTTTCGGCTCGGGCGCAGTGCCCGCCGGACGCGGAAAAGATGAGCCAAACGGGTATCTTACGCAAGCCGCGCCGCCCCCAAATATACAGCGACGATCCGCCTCTAAAGATATATTGACAATATATGTTTTAATGGCAAAGCTGTGTCTGCGGCTTCGGCACGCGCCTGGCCGCTACAGGGGGCGGAATTCGGCCGCAATCTCGCCCGCCGATCATCATTCGCGGCTGGAGACGCAGCAATGACAGAAACAGCCAAGACATCTGTCCCGACCGAGATCGATGTCCGCAAACTGGCGCCCGCCCAACGGCACGCGACGATCTTTCAGTTGGTGGAGGCGCTGACGCCCGGCAGGTCGTTCGTTCTTGTCAACGATCACGATCCCAAACCGCTTTACTATCAGCTCGAAGCCGAGCATCCGAAGCAATTCTCGTGGGATTACCTGGAAAGGGGCCCAGCGGTCTGGCGCGTTGAGATCGGCAAGCCGTCGAAAGCGGCGTGAAGTGGAATTGGGGGCGCCGGCGCGCGGATAGCCGGTGCCCCCGCCTGGAAAGGGACAGCTCCCCATGGGCGGTGTCACCCTGTCTCGCTGGACCATGTCCTATTTTGCCGCGGCGCTCGCCGCGTTGGTCCTGGCCGAGGTTTTGATGGCGGCGGGCTACGGATATCCCGCTGCCGCTGTCGCGGCGCCCGAAACGCTGATCCTCGTTCACGTCGTCGTGATCGGCTGGTTGAGCCTTCTGATGTGTGGGGCGCTCTTTCAATTCGTGCCTGTTCTCATCGCCCGGCCGCTGCACAGCAATTCGCTGCCCCTCCCCACCCTGGCGTGCCTCGTAACAGGGTTGACGGCGCTGTTGCTCGGCTTTCTTCAGCTGGCCGGAAAGGCCACGCCGGATGCCCCGTTCTTTCCGGTTGCCGCCGGGTTTCTTGGAACCGGGTTCGGCCTGGCGTTGTGGAACCTCGGCCGAACGCTTTGGTCGGCGCGCCCCCTGCCCCTGCCGGCCCGATTTGTCGCCGTCGGGCTTTTCAGCATCGGCGCCACGGTCACATTCGGTGTCGTGTTCGCGCTGGTGCTCGGCGGCGTGACTGTCTATCCGCATTTTATCGACGTGACGGCCATGGGCCTGCCGATCCATGTGATTGCCGGGCTCGGCGGCTGGCTGACATTCACCGCCATGGGTGTGAGCTACCGACTGCTGGCGATGTTCATGCTGGCGCCCGAGCTGGACAGGACCGCGACACGCAGCGTCTTCTATGCCGGATCCTTCGCTCTGGCGCTGGTCATCATTGGCGGCGCCGCCGCAATCTGTTTCGGCGGAAACTTGATGGCGATCATCGCTGCCGGTGGCCTTCTGAGCCTGGCTGCGCTCGCGCTCTACGGACGGGATATGCTGTATCTCTATCGCGCCCGAAAACGCCGCACGATCGAGCTTAACAGTCGCATCGCCGCCGTTGCGCTGGCCAATCTGGCGGCAACCGTTCTCCTGGCGGTCGTTCTTCTCGCCTCGGGCACGTTCGAACGCGACATTGCCGCCCCGATCTTCCTTTTCACCTTCGGATGGCTATCCGGGCTCGGACTCGCCAAGCTCTACAAGATCGTCGCCTTTCTCACGTGGCTCGAATGCTACGGGCCGGTTCTCGGAAAAGCCACGACGCCACGGGTGCAGGACCTTGTCGTCGAGAGCCGCGCCATGAAGTGGTTCGTGCTCTACTTCCTGGCGGTCTGGAGCGCCACCGCCATCCTTCTGCTCGGCTGGCCGCAGGCATTCCGCGCCGCTTCTGTCATCATGGTGATCGCGACCAGCGGCATCGTTGTGCAGTTGGTCCGAATCCGAACCCTCACCGACGTGCAAGCGCGCCTGCGTTGGCCCGCCGGCGTACGCCAACCCCGGCTGCTGCACTCCCGGATCTAACCGCCCGAAAGGAGACCGACATGACGGCAACATTTGTGGACGTGGATGTCCGACCAATTCTGCGCGCCGGAGGAGAGCCCTTCGAACAGATCATGAAAGCGGTGAACGACCTGAAGCCCGGCGAGGGTTTACGGCTGTTTGCGACGTTCAAACCCACTCCCCTGCTGCACGTCCTAGGGTCGAAAGGCTTCACCTATGAGGCGACCGAGATCGCCGGCGGCGACTGGGAGGTCGTATTTTCGCCCTCGGGAGAACCTGCGACCAACGCCGCCCAGCCCACGGCCGACGCGGCAATCCCATCGGTATGGCCCGATCCCGCACAGCATATGGACAACCGCGATCTGGACCCCCCGGAACCGATGGTCAGGATCCTGGCGGCGACCGAGGAGATGGCGCCGGGCGAAGTCCTCTCGGCCCTGCTGTGCCGCGAACCGATCTTCCTGTTCCCGGAACTGGCCAAGCGCGGCCACAGTTGGCGCGGCAACTTCGAGGCGGACGGAAAAACCTACCGCGTGCTGATCCGGGTCGGCAGCGCCAGGGAAGCCACGACATGAGCGTCGAAACCACCGCAGATCTTGCCGAGCAGGTCAAGGATGCGCTGCGCCTCGTGATCGATCCGGAACTCGGCTACAACATCGTCGACCTCGGGTTGGTCTATGACGTCGCGCTCGATGGGGGCGTCGCCCGCATCACCATGACGACCACGACGCGGGGCTGTCCTGCGACAAGCTATCTGGCGGAGGGCGCGCGCGATGCGGCCGCCACAGTCCCGCCCATCGAACTTGTCGAGGTCACGCTCACCTACGATCCGCCCTGGACCCCGCGGATGATGAGCGCACAGGCCAGGCAGCATCTGGGGATCGCGAATGAAAAAGAATGGTGAGGGTGACCGAAGCCGATGCACCCGCCGGTCCGACGAAATTGTCTTCCGGACTGGCCGATCTTTTGTTGTCGAGCCTTGAAGCGCTGGCGGCGGCGGGGCAAGCCGATAAGGCATGCCGGCTGGCCGGGCACGCTTGCGCCGTTTTGAGAAAGGACGACCCGGGCGGCTGGCGGAAGTTCAATGCGTTATTGCATCGCCTCAGCAGGCTGACCACCGACCCGTCGTCATGGACTGAGCGAGGCCCGGCATGATAGCCGGCGATCCCGTCGCGCCGGTCAGGATCGCCGACGGCGATTTCATGATCGATGCCGCCGTGCTGGGCGAACTCCTGAATGTCGCCCCTGCCGATATCCCGGCGCTGATGCGCGCGCGCGCCATCACCAGCATTTGCGAGCAGGGCATCGACGCCGATCAGGGAAGTTTCCGGCTGAGCTTCTTTCATGGCAGCCGCCAGGCTCAAGTAAGCATTGATGCGTCCGGCCGGGTCCTGCGACGCTCCGTTATCGACCTTGGCCCGCAAAGACCGCCGCAGGCGCCGCGCAGCTCCGCAGATGCCGCACAGATGCCCGACCCGCGGCCGGGTTCGCGATGACGACGCGTACCGCCGCCGCCGGATGATATCGCGGCAATTGCGCGCAATTGCGCCAGGTCAATTCGCCGTATCGGACTCTGCCTGAAATAACCGGGAGACTTTCTGGGCCCGCACATGCTGCCGATCGCCGAAATGTTTTCCGCCAAGGTGCCACGCTATACCAGCTACCCCACCGCCCCGCATTTCCATGCCGGCATCGATGCCGGCACCTATGAAGAATGGCTGGGTTCGGTGTCACGGGACGAACCGCTGTCTCTCTACGTCCATATCCCCTTTTGCGATACGCTGTGCTGGTTCTGCGGCTGTCACACGACAGCGGTCACGACCTACAAGCCCGTCACCGACTATTGCGATTTGCTCCTTCAGGAGATGGCGCTGGTCTCGCGGGCTCTTCAAGCCAGGCGCGCGGTGAGCCATGTCCACTGGGGCGGCGGCTCGCCGACGATGCTTCAGGTCCCTGAGATCCTGCGAATCAATGAAGCGATACGCGCACAATTCGACATTTTGCCGGATGCCGAATTCGGCATCGAGATCGATCCCCGCGGCCTGGAACCGAACACCGTCCAGGCGCTTAAAACGGCTGGGGTGACGCGCGCCAGCATCGGCCTGCAGGATTGCGACCCGAAGGTTCAACGCGCCATCAACCGGATACAGAGCGATGCAGAAACGGCGGACGCAGTATTTCTATTGCGCGATCGCGGGATCACAAACCTTAACATCGACCTGGTATATGGGCTGCCGCATCAATCCCTGCGGAGCTGGGAAACGACACTTGATTTTGCCTTGCGGCTGGATCCGGATCGGCTTGCGGTCTTCGGCTATGCCCATATGCCGCAATTCAAGAAGCATCAGGCTCTCATCCCGCAATCGGCATTGCCGGATATCGAACTTCGCTTCGAGCTCGCGGAATTGGCGCGGCGCGTCTTGTGCGCCCACGGATATGCCGCAGTGGGCCTGGATCACTTTGCCAGGCCGCACGACCCCCTGGCCCAGGCGGCGGCGACGGGCAACATGACGCGCAATTTCCAGGGCTACAGTACCGATCGGGCGTCCGCCCTTGTCGGTCTGGGGGCCTCCGCCATTGGCTCGCTGCCAAACGGTTATGTCCAGAATCTGGTGACCGTACCATCCTATCGAAGCGCCCTGGCAAGGGGCGAACTGCCGGTCGCACGTGGCGTGGCGCTTAGCAAGGACGATCGGCTCCGCCGCGCGATCATCGAGCGGCTGATGTGCCAGCTCGAGGTTGACCTCGGCCGCGTCGCCGCGGAATTCGACGCATCCGATGCCGATTTCAGCGGCGCGCTGCAACGGCTTGCCCCCATGGCACAGGATGGCGTCGTCAGCTTCGATCAGGGCAAGCTGGTCATCGCTCCGGCCTGGCGGTCCGCGACGCGTCTGGTATGTGCCGCCTTCGACCAGTATCTCGCGCGCGGCCCAGCCCGCCATTCTGTTTCGATCTGACTGTAAAATCGTGCCGCCGGGTTCCGAAGCCCCGCGCGACAATGTCCCTCACATGCGGTGATGGCTCGAAGCCCTCGAATTCAAAGTCTCCTTGATGTGGCGCAATTTCCCGCCGCCGCCGGGGCGCTAGCGTTCAAGCATGCAGTTGGCATCGCAATTCCAGGACGGCTCGGCCATTCCACGGCGCTATGCCTGCGACGGACAGAACCAGTCGCCGCCCCTCAGCTGGACGGCCCCGCCGCAGCAAACCCAGAGCTTCGTTCTTCTGTGCGATGATCCCGACGCTCCCGGCGGAACCTGGCACCACTGGGCGGTGTATGACATCCCCGCGGGGCAGCGGTCGCTGCCGGAACACCATCCGCGCCATGGTGCCGGCGTGCGCCAGGGCCTGAATGATTTTCACCAGCCAGGCTATGACGGGCCCTGCCCGCCGCCGGGCGACAAGCCTCATCATTATCATTTCCGGCTGCTGGCCCTGGCGGTGCCGCGGCTGCCGGTCACCGGGACCGCATCCTGCGCGCAGATCGCCCAGGCAGCCAGGCAGCACGTCATCGCCACCGCGCAGTTGACGGGCACCTATCAGCGCTGACAGTCGCGGGTATCGGGAGAAAGACGACCATGCGGGATACACTCACACTGTCTGAACTTCGCCGGGTTGTGGGCGACATCGACGACGCCAGGCTCACCGAAATCATGGAGCTTGGTCCGAGCCTTGCGGAAGTCGAGGAGGCCGCCCTGCGTGTGCATGGCTCTGTGGAGTTTGCGCGGGCGTGCGAGGGAAAAGTGGCCCTGATCGTCGACATCCTGACCGCCGACATCGAGGAAGAGCCATGACGCTCAGCGCTTCGCCCCCGGCACAACACATGTGAAGGGCTGGGCAGGCGCCCGTGGCGGCACCATTGTCCCCGGCGGCTGGCGCCTCAGTGCGCCAGGTCCGCCCGCGCCGCCAGCGCGCATTCCTCGCCCACCTTGAAATAGCGGCCTACCGCAGCCGTCCCGATCTCGTAGGGATGCGGCTCGCCGGCGGCCCGCAGCTTGACCAGCCGCGAGCGGTCGAACGCGTCGTCATAAACCGAGTGATTGGAGAACAGCACGGTCGCACCGGCCTTCGCCGCCGCCGCGGCCATCTTGCGCTGGGTGCCGGCATAGATGTCGTAATGCGCCACATCGTGCGGGAAGTTGAATCCGGTGCCGCCGGAATAGACCGCCGTCAATGTGCGGCCGCGATCCTTCACCGGAAAGATGAAGGACAGCGTGCCGGGCGTATGGCCCGGCGAGGTCAGGACATGCACCGTCGTATCGCCCAGCGTAACGTCGCGGTCGGCGGTGACGGAAATGTCGCGTTTGGGCGGGCCGCCCGGCATCGCCGTCTGTTTTTCAATGGAATCCCAGTCCGGCGCACCCATCACCACATGGGCGCCATAGCGCTGCTGGAACAGGTGCGCGCCTTCGTCATGGTCGCCATGGGCATGGCTGACGATGACGTATTTCACGTCCGCCGGATTGAGGCCCAGCGCTTTGAGCCCTTCCACCATCTCCGGCTCGACGGCGTAGTTATAGAGTGTGTCGATGATGATGATGCCGCCGCTGGTCTTCAGTGCCCAGGCCGAATGGATGCGCGTGCCGATCCAATAGAGATTGTCGAACATTCGCGCGGGCGGGGCATACCAGGTCGACCGGTCGGGGTCCGGCCGCTTGTGGCTGCCGTCGCCCACCACCGTCGCCGGATCCGGTGACACGCAGGTCGCGGCCAGAATTCCGGGAAACAGTGTGCCCGCGGCCGTCTTGGCGGCGCGGCGATGCATTTCCGCCTCTCCGGTTTGCGCGCTGGCGGCCACAAGTCCCAGGATGGTGAACGCCGCCGTCAGCAGAAGACACGATTTCATGCAGCACCTCTTGATTGGCCGTTGCGCCGCCTCAGGCGGTCGGCGATGGCAACGCCGGCAAAGACGAAAATCAGCACCAGCGGGATCAGCGCCACGGTGCGAAACGAGGCCGCCGCCGCCGCTGTCAGGATGTGGCGAAGCTGCTCACCCTGGGCGGATGCCAGCGCCGCCGGATCTCCCCCCGCCGCCGCCAACCGCGCCTTGTCGTAGACCGCCCCCAGCCAGGGCAGCACGACATAGGTCGATGCCGCGCCCGCCGACCCCATCAGCCCGAACACCACCGTGCCGCTGCGCGGATAGCGTTCGGCCACCGTGGCCAGCATGGTGGGCCAGAAATAGCAGACCCCGAAGCCCCAGGCCGTCGCCGCCACCAGCGCGGTGACGGGGCTGTCGGCCGAGCCGAGTGCGAACAGGCCGATGGTGGCCAGCACCGCCGAAAACATCAGCAGCCCGACATTACCCAGCCGGCGCACCAGGGGGCCCGCGAAATGGCGCATCACGAACATCAGCGCGCTGACATAGGCCAGAAGCAGGATGCCGCGCATGCCCACGATCTGGCTCAGCGCCACATCGACCCATTGGCCCGGCGCGAACTCGGTGGAGGCGGTAAACATCATCAGCACCACCCAGAAGAAGATGGTGGGGTTCTGCAGGGTCGCCGCGATCATCTCGCGCGGCGAGACCGGCGCGTCGGTGGAAGCGCTGACCGGCGGAAATTGATCACGCCCCGCCATCACCGCGAAGACAATAACGAACAGGCCGACCGGCACGATGGTCCAGCGCCAGTCCAGACCGGCCCCGTCCACCCCCAGTCCCACCAGCGATCCCACCACCAATCCGGCCGGGTACCAGGCGTGCAGGGTGGAAAGATGGGCCACCCGGTCTTGCGGGTAAAGCGCGCTGGCCAGGGGGTTGATGGTTGTCTCCACCAGGCCCCAGCCGATGCCCTGTATCACCATGCCCGCCAGCAGCACCGCATAGACCTGCCCGAAGCTGCCGGCGCCCGCCACCATTGCAAATCCCGCGATCAGGAAACCCGCCGCGGCGATGAAGGCGCGGCGAAAGCCGATCGCCGCCAGGACCGGACTGACCAGAAACAGGGTCAGCGCGAAGCTGGCGAAGGCCGCGCCCAACACTGTGCCCAGCATCTCACCGGCGTGCACCGGGTCGATGGGATCCAGGAAGTCATGCTGCATGTGCACGGCGGTGACGGCGCGCATCGATACCGCGGCCCCCGCGGTGAACAGGGCCAGCAGCGCGACGATGAAATTGCGCCCGCGCGCAGGAGCAGGCCCACCGCGCGGCATCCGGGTATCCGTCATGGGCCCCTCCCCTCGGGCGTTGTTCTGATTTGCGGACTTTACCACAGCCGCGTGGTAGCGATACCGTCAAGACGGGCCACCCGACCGGGCGGCGCGGGGGACATGCCATGAGAAAAATCGCCATCGCCGTCCTGTGGCTTGTGTTGGCGCCAGTGTTGGCCGCAGGGCCCGCTGCCGCGCAGTCGCTGCCCAACGTCAATCTGGTTTTCACGCCGTTCCACAAGAACAGCATATACCGAATTGGCGAACGGGCCGGCTGGACCGTCCACGCCCTGCTGGGCGCGGGCTACACCCGCTATCACTACGAGCTGCGCGAGAACAATTTCACCGTTCTCAAGTCGGGCACGCTCGATCTCGCCTCCGGTACCGGCACGGTCGAGACCGTGCTAGACCATCCTGGCATGCTCTATCTGGAGCTGAGCTATATCGGCGCGCCTCCTCCCGCCACGCCGCCCACGCGCCAGGAGCTGGACAAGATGATCGTCGGCGCCGCCGTGGCGCCCGACCAGATTCGCAGCCCTGTCTCCAAACCCGCCGATTTCGATTCCTTCTGGGCCGGCAAGCTGGCGCTGCTGAAACAGGTGCCCATCAACGCCAGGCTCGTTCCCACGCCGACCGACGAGCCGGGCGTCGAGCTCTACACCGTCACGCTGGACAGCCTGAGCTCCCGCGTCCACGGCTATCTGGCTGTCCCGAAGGGCGGCGGCAGGCACCCCGCCCTGGTTTTCTACCAATATGCCGGCGTTTATCCGCTGCAGAAAAGCCTGGTCACCGACCGCGCAAAGGAAGGCTGGCTGGCCTTCGACGTGGATTCCCACGACATGGCGCCCGATGAGGCGACCGCACCGCTGAACTATGCCCGGATCGGCAACACCGACCGCGAGACTTCCTATTTCCTGAACATGTACCTGCGTGACACCCGCGCGCTGGACTATATCCAGAGCCGCCCCGACTGGGACGGCAAGACCACGGTGATCGAAGGCACGTCCATGGGCGGACAGCAGAGCTTCGTGACCGCCGGCCTCAATCCGGGCCGCGTCTCCGCCATGATCGTCAATGTGCCGGCCGGCGCCGACATCAGCGCCGATCTGCATGGCTCAAGGCGCGGCTATCCGAACTGGACCATCGACGATCCGCGCGTGGTGCAGACGGCGCGCTATTTCGACACGGTCAATTTCGCCCCCGCCATCACCGCCGAGAGCCTGGTGGCGCTGGGTTTCATCGATACCACCTCGCCGCCCTTCGGCGTCTTCTCTGCCTTCAACGAGATCAAGGGCCCCAAGGAGGCAGTGCCCATGCCCCACTCCGACCACAACAACATCACGCCCCAGGCCGAGGGCGCCTTTATCAAGCGCTACAAGGAAGTGCTGGACGAACTGCGCACCACCGGCCATTTCGTCCCCAACACCCGCTGGGCGGACACGCCCCAGGACTGATTTTCCAGCCCTTTCAGCCACTTGCGGCGGACTACCCCCGGCCCCGGCCGGCCGCTATAAGGTGCGCCGCAACCGCCGGGACGGATCATGGCTTTCGAAGACGAATTGAGGCGCGCGCGCATCGTGCCGGTGATCGTGATCCGCGACACGGCCCAGGCGGTGCCGCTGGCCCGTGCACTGGTGGCGGGGGGACTCAACATTCTGGAAATCACCTTGCGCACGCCCGGCGCGCTTGACGCCATCGCCGCCATCGCCGCCGAAGTGAAGGACGCCGTCGTCGGCGCCGGCACCGTGATCAATGGCGATCTTCTGAATGCCGCCGTCGATGCCGGATCGCGCTTCATCGTCAGCCCCGGCCTGACCGAGGATGTGGCGCTTGCGGCGCGCGCCCGAAACGTTCCGCTTCTGGCGGGCGTGGTCACCGCTTCGGACATCATGCGCGGGCTGGCGCTGGGGCTTTCCAGCTTCAAATTCTTCCCCGCCGAAACCAGCGGCGGCGCGCCCGCCATCAAGGCACTGGGAGGGCCTTTCCCGCAGGTCCGGTTCTGCCCAACCGGCGGTGTCTCGCCGAAGAACCTCGCCGCCTATCTGTCGCTGCCCAATGTGATCTGCGCCGGCGGCTCCTGGATGGTGCCGTCCGACCTGTCGGAGGACGGCGCTTTCGCCCGCGCCGGTGAAGCGGCGCGCCAGGCCCACGCGCTTGCCGCGGGGCTGGTGCAGGCATGACCACCGCCATTTCCATCGGCGAATGCATGGTCGAACTGCGCCCCGTCGCCGACGGGCACCTGCGGCGCGGTTTCGCCGGCGATGCCTACAACACCGCCGTCTATCTGAAGCGCAGCGCCCCCGATATCGATGTCGCTTTTCTCACCGCCACCGGCGATGACGGGCTCAGCGAATCCATGATCGCGGCCTGGCGCGCCGAGGGCCTCGACGACCGGCTCGTGTTCCGCATCCCGGGCGCGCGCCCCGCCCTCTATCTGATCGAGACCAACGAAAAGGGCGACCGCAAATTCCATTACTGGCGCGGCGAGACCCCGGCCAAACAGTGGCTGCGCCAGTTGCTGGCCGCGGGCGGCGCGGACGTGCTTAACCCGGCAGACCTGATTTACGTCTCGGGCATCTCGCTGGCCATCCTGAATTATCCCGACCGCCAGGCGGCGATCGAGCTGCTGGGCACGCTGAAAACCAGGGTCGCCTTCGATCCCAACATCCGCCCGGCCCTGTGGAAATCGATGGACGAGGCCCGCCATGCCTTCGAGGCGATGGTGAAGCTGGCCGCCATCGTTCTGCCCAGCCGCCAGGACTATGAACTGATGTATGCCATCGACGATCCG
>JBEHXB010000036.1:0-12698 GCA_048498895.1 Pseudomonadota bacterium | reverse complement strand
TGCCTTCAACCGGCTGGGCATCGCCTTCCGCACGCCGCCTGCAGCTGCGGCAAGTGTGTAAGAGGGGATCTGCGCATGGCCTGGCTACTGCTTTGCATCGCTGGCCTCTTGGAGATCGCTTTCGCCTTTGGGGTGAAGTGGTCCCAGGGATTTACACGGCTCGTACCGGTGCTTTTCGTCTTAGTGACCGGTAATGCGAGTGTCTACCTGCTGTCGCGTGCGCTGCGCACACTGCCCCTCAGCACAGGCTATGCAATCTGGACCGGCATCGGAGCTGGAGGCACCGCCATCGTGGGCTTGCTGGTCATGGGCGACTCCGCAGCGCCGGCGCGCGTGCTTTGCATCATGCTCATCTTCGCGGGCGTGATCGGACTGAAGTTTGTATCGGCGGGCTGACGAAAATCGGCTCAATTCAAGGAGAGGACCAATGACATGAACAAAATCGAATTCCTGCTGTCAGTAGCGCTTGTCACTGTAGCAGCCACCGCTGCAAATGCCGGGACGGGAGCAGCGTCGAGCCTCCTAGCGAAGGACCTTCCGGACGTTCCGGGAAAGGAAGGCATGGTCGAACTCGTCGACTTTGCGCCCGGTGAAGCTTCAGAGCGTCATCGCCACAATGCGGACCTTTTCGTTTACGTTCTAGAGGGCACTGTCGTCACCCAGCTGGAAGGAGAAGCCCCCAAAACTCTCCATGCTGGTGAAGTCTTCACGGAATCGCCGTCTGACATTCATGTTGTGAGCCGTAATGCCAGCACGACAAAACCTGCAAAGCTGCTCGTCTTCTATGTGAAAGCCAAAGGCGCGCCGCCTACCGTGCTGGCCCCGCACGACCACAAGTAGCGCGTTCCGGCAGATCGGCACCGAGCCCCTGGTGCCGATCGTTGCCAAATATTGCGTAAGGAAAATTGCCCATGCCCATCATCAAGGCAGCCGCCGTCCAAATTAGCCCGGTGCTTTACAGCCGCGAAGGAACGGTAGAAAAAGTTGTTCAGAAGATTCTGGAGCTGGGCATCAAGGGTGTGCAATTCGCGACATTTCCGGAAACGGTTGTGCCCTACTACCCCTACTTCTCCTTCGTGCAGACGCCGTATCAAATCCGAGGCGGGAAGGAGTATCACCGCCTTCTCGACCAAGCGGTAACTGTACCTTCCGACACGACACGCGCCATTGGGGAAGCCTGCAAACAGGCGAAGATGGTTGTTTCCATAGGCGTCAATGAGCGCGATGGCGGCACATTGTACAACACGCAATTGTTGTTCGATGCGGATGGCACCCTCATCCAGCGGCGCCGCAAGATTTCGCCTACCTTCCATGAGCGGATGATCTGGGGCCAAGGTGACGCCTCCAGTCTTCGCGCCGTGGATAGCGCCGTTGGGCGAATCGGCCAGTTAGCCTGCTGGGAGCATTACAATCCCCTGGCACGCTATGCGCTCATGGCGGATGGCGAACAGATTCATTCTGCGATGTATCCTGGCTCCTTCGCAGGCGACCTCTTCGCGGACCAGATGCAGGTCAATATCCGCCAGCATGCACTTGAGGCTGCCTGTTTCGTGGTGAATGCCACGGCCTGGCTCAATCCTGAGCAGCAAGCGCAGATTGTGGAAGATACTGGCTGCCCCATCGGCCCGATCTCTGGCGGCTGCTTCACCACGATTGTGACGCCGGAAGGGGTTGTTCTGGGAGACCCAGTGCGCTCGGGCGAGGGCGAGGTCATCGCCGATCTTGACTTCGCGATGATCGACCAGCGAAAGCTTTTGATGGATTCACGGGGACATTACAGCCGCCCCGAATTGCTGCATTTGCGTATCGACAGAACGCCGGCCCGTCATGTCCGTGAGCGCGATGACGTTCTGACAAGGCCCCCCGGGGAAGAGGGCGCTACGGCGCAACGCCCTCCGATCCAGCATTACACTTGCGGTCGTTCGTACGAGAAGGCGAATTGAGGCTTTTAAAGTTTTGCGTCCCATTCGTAACCGCTTGAAGTTTTGCAGTTAAGTCGTTGAGCGGTCTTGGTTTAATCGAGCTTCCCAAGCTGCCGTTCTGGTTTTCCAAACCGCTGCTATGCCTTTGATCCCATTAGGGCGGTTTTCCGGCTGTCGCCGCGCTAAAGCATTGAAAGATCAATCGTAACGGCGGACTGAAAATCCGCGTGTCGGTGGTTCGATTCCGCCCCTGGGCACCACTAATCTCCTCAACACAAAGGCGAAGTGACCAGCATTGGAGAGCTCATCTCAGCGCCTTCCTGGGCTCCAGGAAGTTGGCGATTTGGCAGAACTTGCGGGATCAGGCGTTCTCGCCGGAAATTCTGGGAACCGCGTGATGGCGCAGGCGGCCGGCGACCGGCATGCCCCGGCCGAGCAGCGGCCACAGATAGCTCCGAAAGGCGTCGGTCAGGTCGGTTCCGTTTTCAGCGATGAATGCGTCAGGCATCGTCCTGGTCTTTCCGGCGACTTCCTCCAGGGCGGCAAGGCGGTATTCGACGGAATACTGGCCGGTGCGGTGAATGGCAACCGAGCCGTCGCGATCGCCCCAAAGCGCAAATTGCACCGCTTTCTCGCCCACTTCGCGCGCCTCGCGCTGGTCGACATCCGAGACGCAACCGATGAAGCTGCGTTGCAGATATCCCAGGGTGTCGGCCCGCACGCGCTTGTATCCCAGCTTGTCCTTGACCAGCTGGGCAAGCTGGTCCGCCAGCGCGCCGCCGCCAAGCTGGACATTGCCATGCGGGTCCTTTTCGACGCCGGCGGCGAGCCGGCTGGCGATCGGGACATGCCGCTCGTCGCAAACGCCCTCGGAAACCGCCACCACGCAACGGCCATGCCTGTCGACGCAGGCCCTTACATCGCTGAGAAACCGGTCGAAGTCGAAGACCCGTTCGGGCACATAGACAAGGTGCGGGCCGTCATCCGGATATTGCCGGGCGATCGCGGCCGCCGCGGTAAGAAAGCCGGCGTTGCGGCCCATCACCACGCCGATATAGACGCCGGGAAGCGCCCGGTTGTCGAGATTGATCCCCATGAAGGCCTGGGCAACGAACCGCGCGGCCGAAGGAAAACCGGGTGTATGGTCGTTTCCGACGAGATCGTTGTCTATCGTCTTGGGGATGTGAATGCAGCGCAGCGGATAGCCGGCGGCCTGCGCCTGTGCCGAGACGATGCGCACGGTGTCCGCGCTGTCGTTGCCGCCGATATAAAAGAAGTGGCCGATGCCGTGCGCCTTCAGGGCGCTGAATATGGCCTGGCAATATTTGAGGTCGGGTTTGTCCCGTGTCGAGCCCAGTGCCGAGGACGGCGTTTCGGCGACAAGCTCCAGATTGCCGCTTGTTTCCTGTGTAAGATCGACGAAGGACTGGTCCACGATGCCGCGTATGCCGTGGAGGGCCCCGTAAACCCGCTCGACCTGGCGGAATTTGCGCGCCTCCAGCGCCACGCCGACCATCGACTGGTTGATGACGGCGGTTGGGCCGCCACCCTGGGCGACCAGAACCCTGGAGAGACCGGGATCAGGCATGGCGGGCTACTTGCTCCCTCCCGCAAGTTCAGCGCGTGTCTCATGAAAAGTAAAGGTCCGGCCCGGTGCCCCGGCCGGATCAGGCGCCTGAGTCGCCGGGGGCGGCGTCCGCGTCCTTTCCCAGTGCCTCGAACAATGGACGCCAAAGCGTCGCAAGGCGCGGCAATTCGTTCCGGTGCGCGATGGTCAGCTGTTCGAGCCGCCGTTCCGCGGCTGGCGTGAGGGCCAGGTGGACCCGCCGGCGGTCGGTGGTATCGACTGTTCGACGAACCAGCCGGGCGGTTACCAGGCGGTTGACAAGTCCGGCAGCGCTGTTGGCCTTGATTCCCAGCCGCTCGGCCAGGTCGCCCACGGTCAGGCCCTTGAACCCCTTGATGGCAAGCAGGGCCTGGTGGTGACGGGGCTGTAATCCCGCCTTTCGGGCGGCATTTTCACTGAAAGAGAGGAACTGGCGAAGCTGGTACCGGAACTCGGCCAGTGCCCGATAATCCGCGCCGGTCAGGGGCTTGTTTCTTGGCCTCGCGGTCATCGATCCCTCCTTGAAATATGTCGTATCACGATATACTAGCGGCGCTCCCAATGTGCGGATACCCCAGCATGCCCAAATTCCCCCATGCCGAGCGCGACGACCTGCGCGACTTCACCGCCGACTGGCGGCTGCTGCTGCTGGCAGCGATGGCCGCCGTCATCGGCGTCATGGGTGCGGTCGCTGCGTGGTTTCTGCTGCGCATGATCGCGCTTTTCACCAACCTTGCCTATTACCAGAAAATTTCGACGGTCCTGGCGCCGTTTCCCGCGCACCTGCCGGTGTGGACCATCGCAATCCCGGTGGTCGGAAGCCTCATCGTCGGGTTGATGGCGCGTTACGGCTCCGAGAAAATTCGCGGCCATGGAATTCCGGAAGCCATCGAGGCCATCCTGATCGGCCAGAGCCGGATCGAGCCGAAGGTGGCGCTGCTCAAGCCCATTTCGTCTGCCATCTCCATCGGTTCGGGCGGACCGTTCGGCGCGGAAGGACCCATCATCATGACGGGTGGCGCGCTGGGGTCGCTGTTCGCCCAGCTTTTTCGCCTCAGTTCCGCCGAACGCAAGACTCTTCTGGTGAGCGGCGCCGCCGCCGGCATGACGGCGGTGTTCGGGACACCGATTGCCGCCGTGCTGCTGGCGGTCGAGCTGCTGCTTTTCGAATGGAAGCCGCGCAGTTTCGTGCCGGTGGCCGTCGGTGCCATCATCGCCGGAGTCTGCCGGCCATGGCTGATCGGGTCGGGCGCGCTTTTCCCCTATGCCGGCATACCGGTGATGCCCTGGTGGGGGCTGGGCGTTTGTGTTGCGGTGGGGATCGCCGCCGGACTTCAGTCCTCGTTGATGACGGTCTGCCTCTATGCAGTCGAGGACCTGTTCCGCAGACTGCCGATCCACTGGATGTGGTGGCCGGCGCTGGGCGGACTGGTCGTGGGAATTGGCGGATACCTGAATCCGGCGGTGCTGGGCGTCGGCTACGACACCATCCATGCGCTTCTGGGCGGAGGGGTTGCGACCCATAGTGCCACATCGCTGCTGGTCGGAAAGATGGTCGTGTGGATCGTGTCCCTGTCGTCCGGAACATCCGGCGGCGTGCTGGCGCCGCTTCTTATCATGGGCGGCGCCCTTGGTTCGGTGGAGGGGCATCTGATGCCGTTCGGTGATGCGGGATTCTGGGCCCTTCTGGGGATGGCCGCCATCCTTGCGGGCACCATGCGCGCGCCGCTGACGGCAACATTCTTTGCCGTCGAACTGACCGGCAATACCCATGTCATGGTGCCGCTGCTGACGGCGTCGATCGCGGCGTTTGCCTTGACGGTTCTTGTGATGAAGCGCTCCATCCTTACGGAGCGCATTGCCCGGCGCGGTCTTCATCTGACGCGGGAATACGGTATCGACCCCTTTCTGGACACGCGGGTCCGCGATGTGATGACCAGCCCGGTGGATACCTTGCCTGCCGACATGCCGATTGCCGATGCGGTGGCCTTCTTTACCGATTCCGAAAAAGGATCGCAGCACAGAAGCTATCCGGTCGTCGACGGCGGCGGCCTTCCGATCGGCATGATCACCCGATCCGACATCCTGCGCTGGACACGCGACGGCTGGTCCGAGGGAGAAACGCTGCGCGATGCCGTCAGGGAACCGCTTTTGGGATATGGCGACGAACTGGTCGGCCAACTGGCGGACAGGATGGCGACAAACGATGTCGGCCGTGTGCCCGTCGTCGAGCGAAGCAGTGGCCGGCTTGTCGGCCTGGTGGCGCGGCGCGACCTGCTGCGGGTAAGGGCCAGGGTCAGGACCGAGGAATCGCACCGTGCAAAGCTGCTTGGCGTCTGGAAGCCGTCGGATTCTCCGCAGGAGCCCTGATCGCTTCCGGCTCTAGCGGCCGCGGTTCAGGACTGCTTTCAGAACCAGCGCGTGATTATGTTCAATATCGCGCGCCGCATAGAGCAGGGTCACTACCTGTGCCTTGCCCAGCTTGCGCAGTTCGCTGACCGCGGGGTTGCCCGCCAACTCCGCACGATAGCGGTGCTGGAACTCCTTCCAGCGCTCCGGCTTGTGGCCAAACCAGCGCCGCAGTTCCGTGGTGGGCGCCACTTCCCTGTCCCATCGCGCGATCCTGGCGTCGAAGCGGGTGATGCCCTGCGGCCAGATGCGATCCACCAGGATCCGCATTCCGTCGTCATTCGCCACGGGCTCGTAGATTCGCTTTATGCAGAACGTCATGACGCTTCAAGAATGCGGGCAAGAACGGGATGGCGGCCGGTCAGGTCCGCCAGGGTATATTCGTCCAGCACGGCGAAATAGGCATTGAGGGCACGCGACAGGGCGCCACGCAGGCGGCAGGCGCCGGCGATGACACACCCGTTGGAGTCGGTATCGAAACATTCCACCAGCTTGAAATCTTCTTCCACGGCGCGGATGACTTCGCCCAGTCCGATCTTCTCGGGTGGCCTGGCCAGCCTGAGACCGCCGCCGCGGCCGCGCACCGTTTCCAGATATCCCTTCCGTCCAAGCTCGAACGCGACCTTCATCAGGTGGTTCTTGGAGATGCCATACGCATTCGCCACTTCCTGGATGGTTACCAGCCGGCCGTGCCGCAGGGCGGTATACATCAGCAGGCGCAGGCTGTAGTCCGAATAGAAGGTCAGCCGCATGCGTCGATTTATCCTGTTTATAAGGAGTATCTGTGATATTGCTTTAGAGGGCCCAAGGCAATAGTTTCCACATGCCGCGCAATGCGCCTCGGGAGCCTCGGATCATGGCCTCAAACAATCCTCTCCGCCAGCCCGTTCATCCGGGTATCGACGAGGCGATGGTCGAACGGCTGGTTCACGCCTTTTATGCCCAGGTCCGCGCGGACAAGGACATCGGTCCCATTTTCAATCGTGTCATCGGCGACAACTGGGATGTTCACCTGTCCCGGATGTGTGACTTCTGGTCGTCGGTCATGCTGATGAGCGGGCGCTACAAGGGCAATCCGATGGTCGCCCATATGCGGCTGAAGATGGTTCAGCCGCGGCATTTCGAGCGCTGGCTGGCGCTGTTCCGGCAAACCGCCCAGGCGGAATGCCCCTCCGAAATTGCCGAACTTTTTATCGGCCGGGCAGAGAATATCGCCCGCAGCCTGCAACTGGGCATGTTCTTCCGTCCCGGCGGCAGCAATCCTTCCCAGGCTCTGGCGGGATGAGCCGGGCATGGAAATGGGCAGGCGTGACAGTGGGCATCTCTCTTGGGGTGCTCGCCATTCTTACGCTGCCCGGCTGGGCGGATGAACTTCAGCCCAATGTGGTGGACCAGCTGCAGAAGCGGCTGGACGATGGAAGCGCGACGCTCGCCTTTGGTGCGGATGGGCACGGCTATCTGCCGGACCTTTTGAAGGCGCTTCACATCTCGCGCGACTCGCAGCTGCTGGTCTTTTCCGCCAGCAGCCTTCAGTTCGACCGCATAAATCAGAAAACGCCGCGCGCCATCTATTACCAGGATGATGTCGCGGTGGGGGACGTTCAGGATGGCCGGTTCATCGAGATCGTCACGTCCGATCCGCAAAGCGGCGTTGCTTTCTACACGCTGGACAGGTCGAAAACCGACAAGCCCCACTTCGTGCGCCGGTCCAGCGAGTGCCTGGGATGTCATGGATTGGCCAGCCGCTGGGCGCCGGGCATGATGGTCGCCAGTTACAGCACCGGGCCGGACGGCAAGGTTCTCAACCTGGATCCCAGCCGGCTGTTTCCATTGACCGACGACCGCACGCCGTTTGAAACGCGGTATGGCGGCTGGTATGTGACCGGAACGACGGGAACCATGCAGCACCGGGGGAATGTGACCTTCGACGAGCTGAAACCCTGGGAGGTTCCGGCAGGCGGCCTCAATATCACCAGCCTGGCGGACCGCATCGACCTGAAGCGTTATCTCGAACCGGGAAGCGACATCGTCTCGCTGCTTACGCTGGAACACCAGACCGGGTTCGTGAACCTGATAACGCGCATCAATGCGCAGTATCGAAGCCTGGATAAAGGCGATGGCGCGCCGGGCCAGCGCGCGACCAGCAAGGACATCGATGAATCCGTCGATGAACTCATCGCCTACATGACGTTCAAGAACGAAGTGCCGCTGCCCTCTCCGGTAAAGGGCACGTCCACATTCACCACGACATTTCCGGCGGCGGGACCGCGCGATCCGCAGGGGCGCAGCTTGCGCCAGTTCAATCTCAAGACCCGCCTGTTTCGCTATCCCCTGACTTACATGATTTACAGCCAGTCCTTCGACAACCTTAATGCGCAGGCGCGTGATCGCGTGCTGCACGGTGTGTATGCTTCGCTGCAGGGCGCCGGCGCGAATGGGGCGGCGGCGATCAATATCCTGGCCGCCACCCGCAAGGGGCTTCCCGATTTCTGGCGCCCTGTCCCGGAACCGGGAAGCATTCCGGCGCAAGGCGAACTGAAATGAGCCAGGCGCCCTTCAACGCGCTGCAGCCAGGTCGCTGATCGGCGCGCCGGTTGGCGCCGGCGCCTTGGCCGTCAATTCCTGCGCCCCGGCGATCTGGGCGGCTGGCCGGCCTGGAGCGGTTGGGAATCCGTCAAATACATCTGCATGGTGAGGCTGACGCGCTCCTGCATGCAGTGCCCGGCATAGACCGCGCCGTTCCTGAGCAGGCCCACGACGCAATGGGCATGCACCACCGGCTTTCCGTCTCGGCCCCGCGTAATGTTGCCGATGAAGGAGGCGACCTCCATTTCCTCGTCCAGCCTGACGTACTTGAATGCCTTCCTGGGCCGGTCCGCCCAGCCAATGAGCGCCGAACCGAAAGCGCCGATGGCCGTGAAATGGGCGTTTGTCAGGTGATTTTTCTCCGCGAAATCGGCAAGGCCGGCTGCCACGTCATCGCCTTTGGAAAACACGATATGGAAGATGCGGGTTTTGGGCGCCAGTTCCGTTGCCTTCAGGCCCGGCGCCGTGCCTGCGGGAGGCGTTTCTCCCGAGCGAAGATATTCGAACCGGGGAGCCTGTGCTTGAGCCGTGGCGCTACACGAAAAGCCCGCGACAAGAAGGGAAGCGAGAAGACAGGACCGCATCGGGATACCCTCGGGGGATCAATTGTTGAGGATCGGGAATTCGCTTACGGGCCGCCGCCCGGGCAGGGACAGGACAAAGGCGAATATGTCAGCCAGATCCTTGTCCGACAGCATGCTCTCGGAATAGGCGGGCATGTCGTTCACGGGATTGCGGACCTGGTTCCTGAAAGCGGGGAATGGCATCCGGGTCTGGGCCAGGATGGGCGCCGCACCGTTCATGCTGCCGCCTTGGCCGACCCGCCCGTGGCACTGATAGCACCCATCTGCGAGATAGACCTTGCGGCCGTTGCCGGCATCGCCCTTTGGCGCATCCTGCGCCCAGGCCGCGGATGCAATGCCCAGAAAGAGAGCGGCAATCGCCAGGACGTTCAGCCCGAAGAGTCTGTCCATCACTCTTTCTCCTATCGCGACTCGACGATGGCGTCGATCAGCGCCGGTTGGCCCTTCCTGACCACCGCGAGTGCGCGTTTCAATGCCGGCGCGAGATCTTTGGGATTGTCTATCGGTCCCTCCGAATAGACGCCCATGCTCTTGGCCATCATGGCGAAATCAATGTTCGGATCGGTCAGCGTGGTGCCGATATGTGCGTTATGAAGGCCGCGGTCATGGCGATTGGACATCGCCTGCAGATACATCAGTTCCTGGTGCCAGGCCCGGTTGTTATGCATGACGTAGAGGATTGGAATCCGGTGATGCGCCGCGGTCCACAATGTGCCCGGACAGAACATCAGGTCGCCGTCGCCCTGAATGGCGACAGACAGACGGCCATATTTCCTGTTGGCCAACGCCGCGCCCAGGGACGCCGGGGCGTTGTAGCCGATGCCCGAGCCGCCTGACGAGCCGATCCAGCGGTAATGCCTGTCGAAGTTCCACAACCGGCGCGGCCAGACGACGCGATTTCCATTGCCCACCATCGACCAGTCATCATTCCGGATCTGGTCGTACAGCTCGGCGCACAGGCGCGCTATGGTGATGGGGCTCGCGTCCCAGCCGATCGTCGCATCGGATTTCCATTGTTCGACCATCGAATGGTAAGCCGCTTGCAGGCTCTTGCCGCGCACCTCGAACACCGATCTGCGATCGGCATCGATCAGGCGCTTGACCTGGTCGGTCAGTGACGGGAGCGTCTGTTCGGCATCTGCGGCGATGACGAGATCGACATCCTGGTAGCGCTGGAAATCCTGGTAATTGGCCCTGGGAGAAAGCTGGCGCGCGGTGATGCTGATGGTGTGGGCGCCGGCCCTGGATATGCGCCGCGAGCGGCGGACTATCCGGTCGCTGAATGCGTGCAGCGTTCCGTAGAAGTCGTTGAGTTCGAGGCCGACGATGAGATCGGCCTGGGCAAGCAGTGCGGCGCTGCGCCCGGTCTGGCACAGATAATGCCGGTTCGGGAAATTCGATCGCCCGCCGGTATCGATCACCGGGCATTGCAGGGCCTCTGCGAGTTCAACCAGCCGCGCCATGCCCTGTGGCGTGCGGGCCATGCGGTCGGCCACGATCACCGGATTCTGCGCCTTGACCAGTTGCCGGGCGGTATCCGCCACGGCTTCCGCATCGCCCTGCGGCGGGGCAACCTGTGCGAGTTTGGGCACACGCAGGGCCGCGCGGTTCGCAATCGGGTTTTCCTGCAGCTCGCTGTCCAGCGACAGCAGGACCGGCGCCATGGGTGGCGTCATGGCGATCTGATAGGCACGTACGGCGGATTCGGCGAAGTGTTGCAATGAGCCGGGCTGGTCGTCCCACTTGACATAATCGCGCACAATGGCGGCCGGGTCGATCGCGGAATGCGCCCATTCGAAGGAAAAGCCCCTCTTGGCGGCATCGACCGTGTTGCCGACAATCATGTAGATCGGCGCCTGGTCGCAATAGGCGTTGTACAGCGCCATCGAGGCATGCTGGAGCCCGACGGTACTCTGCACCATCACGGGCAGGGGGGTGCCTTCGATCTTGGCATAGCCATGCGCCATCGCCACCGCGATTTCCTCGTGCGCGCAGCTGAGCAATTCCGGCTGCGCGTTCATGCCGTAATTGATGATTGCTTCATGCAGGCCGCGGAAAGTCGAGGCCGGGGTCTGCGTCACATAGGCGAAGCCCATTGTCTTCAGGACATCGAGCATGAAATCGCCGCCGCTGGAGGATTGATGAACCGGATCGGCCGGCGGCGGCAGGGTTTCGGCGGCGATATCGGGCAATGGTACCGGCCGGGCGGCCGTGGAGGGCGGGGCAGGCTGGGCGGCAGCCGGGGTTGACCCCAGCGCGGCGCCGGCTGCGGTCGCAGCCTTCAGAAAGCTGCGGCGGCCGATCGTGTCCTGGCGGGTGCGCTTTGACATATGGTCTGGCTCTTTCTCATGTGCAACCTGTCAAGGCCGGGCGTCCATCCGGCGTTCGCGATTTACTGTCGGATGAATTTCTCCACCCGCCCGTTGAGCAATCCCAGATAGACATCTCCATTGGCGGCGACGGTGGCGCCATGCGGATTGCTGGTAGTGGGCAGACGCTCGATGGCGTGTCCCCTGAGGTCGCGCAGCACAATCCCCGTCCAGATATGCTGGTCCGGCGTCAGCGCCAGGGACGAGTTGCCGCCGATATTGTCCCATTCACCGGCGAATGTTCCGTTCGCATCGAAAATCTCGACGCGCTGGTTGTCGCGGTCCGTGATGTAGATTTTCCCGCCCGCGTCGACCACCAGGTTATGCGGCAACTGGAATTGCCCGGCGCCATTTCCCCGTACGCCGAACTGGCTGAGATAGCGGCCGTCATGCGAATAGCGGACGATGCGTGCATTGCCATAGCCGTCGCTCACCAGCACGTCGCCATTGGGCGCAAATGCGACGTCGGTGGGCAGGTAGAATTGTCCCGGCCCCTGTCCGGCCCTGCCGTGGGTGCCGAGCGTCATCACAAGATGTCCTTGCGGATTCATCTTGTAGACGACCTGTCCGGTGGCATCGACGGCCCATACATTTCCCTCCGGATCGACGCGGATGGAATGGGCGCCGCACTCGGCACACCCTGCCGCGCCATAGACGCCCTGATAGCCCGACATCGCGGCAGTGCGATCCCGCTTGTCGACGAACATGACCTTGCCGCGATCGAAGTGGACATCGCCCCAGATACCGATGAATTTTCCGCCTGGCGCGAATTCCAGGATCGGGTCGGTATTGCGGTGCAGGACGAGAATGTTGCCGTCGTGCTTGACGGCGACGCTGGCTACCTGGGTGAAGGACCAGGCGCCGGCGGGCACGCCTTTGTCGCCGCGCGGCTGATCGGGCCATTCGCCGGCGGCTTTGTAATGGACCACGGGAACCTCGCTGCCCGGCGCGCGCGACACCTTCTGGTCCCATGCCGCTGCCGGCAAGGCAAGGCCGGCCATGACAAGGCCGCACCGGATCAGGATCGCATAGCGCCAAGCCGACATGGTTTTCAGCCTCCCTCCATGGTCAGACGGGCATTTTTCTCTTGGTGTACTCGCGCGCCATGATCGCCGTTTCTTCAGTGGCGGGCATGAATTTCGTGCCGTCCCTGATCTGGTCGATGACATAGTTGAAGTCGCCCGGCGTGGGCGATGAGGCATTGAGGAAGACGATCCGCTTC
>JBEHXB010000035.1:0-12947 GCA_048498895.1 Pseudomonadota bacterium | reverse complement strand
TTCGCAGTCCGCGGCCGCCGGCGCCCAGGCTCAGGCCGATGTGGCAACGGTGGAACGCGAACAGGCTCTCGCCCGTGCCCACGCCGCCCGCGAAGACATCGAAGACAGCAAGTTTCCGCAGTAATTCCCTCGAGTCCTGCGGAAGCGGTTGACGGGAAGCCGTGTGGCTTCCCGTCAGCCTGTCCGCAGATAGCGTACCGCGTCGTCGCGGCCGAACAGGTAAAGCAGGACTCGCAGCGCCCGGCCGCGCGGTGATTTCAGGTCCGCATCGCGCGCCAGGATCAGACGGGCATCATCATGCGCGGCGGCCAGGAGATCGGCATGCACCGCCGGGTCGGCCAGCCGGAACGCTTCCAGTCCGCTTTGACGGATCCCCAGCATTTCGCCGGCGCCGCGCAGGCGCAGGTCCTCTTCGGCGATGATGAAGCCGTCGTCGGTGTCGCGCATCGTCTTCAATCGCGCCCGCGCCGTCTCGCCCAGCGGTTCATGCCATACCAGCATGCAGGAGGACTTGCCCGCCCCCCGTCCCACCCGGCCGCGCAGCTGGTGCAGCTGGGCCAGGCCGAACCGTTCGGCGTGCTCCACCACCATGATGGTGGCTTCGGGCACGTCCACGCCGACCTCGATCACGGTGGTTGCGACCAGCAGCTTGGTCTCGCCTGCCTTGAAGGCGGCCATGGCGGCATCGCGCTCCGCCGCTTTCATCTTGCCGTGCACCAACCCCACCTGAAGGCCGAGCGCCTGTTTCAGCATTACGGCGCGACCCTGGGCCGCGGCCAGGTCGATCTTTTCGGATTCCTCCACCAGCGGGCAGACCCAATAGGCGCGCTCGCCGCGATCGAGCGCCGCGCGCAGATGGCCGATCAGTTCCTCCAGCCGGTCGGCGCTCAGCACGCGCGTTTCCACGGGCTTGCGGCCGGGCGGCCGTCCGGTGATGCGCGACACGTCCATGTCGCCATAGGCGGTCAGCGCTAGCGTGCGCGGAATGGGCGTGGCCGTCATTACAAGCACATCGGCGGGCCGGCCCTTGGATTGCAGCTTCATGCGCTGATGCACGCCGAAGCGGTGCTGTTCGTCCACCACCGCCAGGCCCAGGTCGCGGAAGCTGACATCTTCCGAGAACAGGGCATGGGTGCCCACCAGTATGTCGATCTCGCCCGCCGCCAGTTTGGCCAGCGTGGCGTCGCGCCCCGCACCCTTCTCGCGCCCGGTCAGGCAGGCCAGCCGCACACCCGCCGCCGCGGCATAGGGCTCCAGCGACGCCAGATGCTGGCGCACCAGAAGTTCGGTCGGCGCCATCAGCGCGGCCTGCAGACCCGCTTCCACCGCGCCCAGCATGGCCAGCAGCGCCACTACCGTCTTGCCCGAACCCACATCACCCTGCAGAAGCCGCAGCATGCGCCTGTCGCTGGCCATGTCCTGCTCGATCTCGCCCAGCGCCATGAGCTGGCCGTCGGTCAGGGCAAAGGGCAGGGCGGCCAGCGCCAGCGCTTTCAGCTTGCCTGTGCCCGAGACGTTGCGCCCCTTGCTCTGGCGCATATTTTCGCGGATCAGCCGCAGCGCCAGCTGGTTGGCGAGCAATTCGTCATAGGCCAGCCGCCGCCGCGCCGGCGTGGCGGCGGCAAGATCGGCTTCAACAACGGGATTGTGCGCGGCTTCCAGCGCCACATTGAACGGGGCAAAGCTCTCGCGCTTCGCGAAAGCCTCGTCCTGCCATTCCGGCAACTGCGGTACCCGGTCGAGTGCGGCGCGCACCGCCTTGGCCATGGGCTTGGCGGTGAGCCCCTCGGTCAGGCCATAGACCGGCTCATGGACGGGAAACCCCGCACTCTGTCCGGGCGGCACGACATAGTCGGGATGGGCCATCTGCAGCCGGTCCTTGAACCGCTCGATGCGGCCGCTGACGATGCGCCGGCTGCCGGTGGGCAACTGGGTGTTCAGGTAATCGGCAACGCCGTGGAAGAAGACCAGGTCCATGATCGCGCTGTCGTCGCTGACCATCACGCGATAGGGCTGGCCCTTTACCCGCGACGGCTTGTGTTCCAGCACGTTGACTTCGACGGTGGCAATGCGGCCCGGCTCGGCTTCGACCAGCCGGGGACGATAGGAACGGTCCACCAGCCCCACCGGCAGGTCGAAGACCAGGTCCACCAGCCGCGGGCCCGCCGCTTTGGCGATCAGCTTTTCCAGCTTGGGACCTACCCCAGGCAGGGTACGTATCTCGGCAAAAAGTGGGAACAGAATCGCGGGCCGCATCGTCAGTGATTTTGGCCCGGGTCCGCCGCGTTCTCAACACGCACATGCCGCCGGCTCACCGCTTTGCGCCTGTCGGTTTGTATTCGGCACGATTGCCGCTAAAAGGCGGGGCGAAAGGACCGTCATGCTCAAGCCGCGCGCCGATCTGAAGGCCAACACCTTCGAATACGAAAACCAGCCGCTGGTCACCGCCAACGGTTTTCGCGAATATGACGCGCGCTGGCTGTTCGGCACGGAGATCAACCTGCCGGGCATCACGGCGCTGGGCCTGGGTCTGGGCAGCTATCTGGCCGAAACCGGCGTGCCGCTGAAGGTGGTGACCGGCCATGATTTTCGCGCCTACAGCCTTTCGATCAAGCAGGCGCTGATCCTGGGCCTGATGCGTGCGGGCTGTGAAGTGCATGACATCGGGCTCAGCCTGTCGCCGGTGGCCTATTTCGCGCAGTTCGCGCTGGACTGCCCGGCGGTGGCGATGGTCACCGCCAGTCACAATGAAAATGGCTGGACCGGGGTGAAGATGGGCGCCAGGCGCCCGCTGACCTTCGGCCCGGAGGAGATGACCCGCCTGAAACAGATCGTGCTCGGCGGACTGTGGAAGGAGCGTGCCGGCGGCGCCTATGTCGCCGTGCCGGACATGCGCGAGACGTATCTTTCGGACGTCACGGCAGGCATCCGCCTGTCGCGGCCGATCAAGGTGATCGCCGCCACCGGCAACGGCACCGCGGGCGCTTTCGCGCCGGAGGCGCTGCGGCGCATCGGCGCCGACGTGATCGGCATGGACAACGAACTCGATTTCACCTTCCCCAAATACAATCCCAACCCCGAAGACCTGGAAATGCTGCACGCCATGGGCGATGCGGTGAAGACGCATGGCGCCGATCTCTGCCTGGGCTTTGACGGCGACGGCGACCGCTGCGGCGTGGTGGACGACAGCGGCCGGGAGATTTTCGCCGACAAGATCGGCGTGCTTCTGGCGCGCGACCTGTCGGCGGTGCATGCAAACGCGCAGTTTGTGGTCGATGTGAAGTCCACCGGCCTTTACCTGACCGATCCGGTGCTCAAGGAGCGCGGCGTCAGGACTGACTACTGGAAGACCGGCCATTCCTATATCAAGCGCCGCACCGCCGAGCTGAAGGCGCTGGCGGGGTTCGAGAAGTCCGGCCACTTCTTCTTCAATGCCCCCATCGGCAAGGGCTATGACGATGGCATCGTCGCCGGTATCGCCGTTCTCACGATGCTGGACCGCGCCGGCGGCAAGAAGTTGTCCGCGCTTTACGACAGCCTGCCCAGGACCTGGAGCTCGCCCACCATGTCGCCCTTCTGCCCGGATGACAGGAAATACAGGGTCGTCGAGGCGCTCACCGCGCAATATCAGGCTCTGAAGGATGGGGGCGCCACCCTCCTGGACCGGAAGATCGCCTCGGTCGTTACCGTCAACGGCGTGCGCATAACCCTGGAAGACGGCACCTGGGGCCTGGTGCGCGCTTCCTCCAACAAGCCCTCGCTGGTGGTGGTGGTGGAAAGCCCGGTGTCGGCAGAGATGATGCGCGCCATCTTCGCCGATATCGACACCCGCCTGTCTGGGTTCCCCGAAGTGGGCCAATACGACCAAAGAATCTGACTCGGACACAATTGGTGATAATGCGCCGGGCTTCCCTCAGGCGAAGCGCCGTCGTACGATGACTGCGGCTTTTCTCGGGTGCGTGATGCGTGTTCTGTTGGTGCTGGCGGCGTCGTGTTTTCTGATTGCCGGATGTACCGACGCAGACTGGTCACGGACCATGTCCAGTATTGGACTGGACGACAATTCCTCCGGGCCGGAGATGGCCGCCCAGCCTTCACAGTCCACTCAGTCGCCGTGGCTGGATTCCGGCGCCGCCGCGCAGGCGGTTCGGGTTGCGCCCGCTGCGGGTCAGACCGCCGCAGTCCCCGCGTCCAGCCCTGGCGGGATCACGGCCGCAAATGACGATCTGTGCCGCGCCAGCGCCAGTGACGATGCCGACACGAATGCATTCGATGCGCCAACCCGCCAGCGGGTCTATCAGCTTCGTTATGCCCAGTGCCAGGCGCTGCTGGCGCGCTAGCTTTTTCGAGCAGGTTCGCGCCGCCGCCGCCGGATTTGCACGGCTGGAGCTGAAAGCGCGCGGGCCATAGCCGTTTGACGACCCCCTTTCAGACCCCCATTCAAATTTGGTATCCCCCTCGCCATGACAGACGTCCATGAAGGTGGCTCTTCGGAGACCCGCCGCAAACGGCTATTGTTCCGGGCCCAGCGCCGCGGCTTCAAGGAAGTCGACCTGATCTTCGGCGCCTATGCCGACGCCCATCTTGCCGGGCTGGACCAGACCGGTCTCGACCAGTTCGAGGCGCTGCTCACCGCGCCCGATCAGGATGTTTATGCGTGGCTGCGCGGCGCCGTGGCCGTTCCCGCCGAGCATGACAATCCGGTGTTCAGGGGGCTGCAAAGCTTCTGCGGCCGGCGCGACCCCGACTGGAAGACCTGAGGTGGATCGTCTCGATTACATCGCCCGCCAGCCCGGCCGGCTGACCGTTACCGGCGCGCCCCAGGGTTATGACGCATACCTGGCCGCCGAGGCCGCGTGCCGTCGCGCCAGGGCCGGCGACAAGGGTCCCGTTCTGTTCGTGGCGCTGGACGATGCGCAGGCCGACGCGGCCTGCCGCGCCATCGCCTTCTTCGCGCCGTCGATGACGGTGCTGCCGTTTCCGGCGTGGGACTGCCTTCCTTACGACCGCGTCTCACCCAAGCCGGATATCGAAAGCCGCCGCCTGGCGACGCTGGCGGCGCTGGCCCGCGATCCGCAAACGCAGGCCGTCGTCGTCACCACCGTCAATGCGCTGCTGCAGCGGGTGCCGCCCAAATCGGCCATCGCCGCCGCCAGTTTCGCCGCGAAGAATGGCAGCGAGGTGGACCGCGAGGCCCTGGTCGCATTCCTGGCGGGCAACGGCTATGTGCGCGCCGGCACGGTGCGCGAGCCAGGCGACTTCGCCCTGCGCGGCGGCATCGTCGATCTGTGGCCGCCGGGCGAGGAGCAGCCGCTGCGGCTGGACTTCTTCGGCTCGACCCTGGATGCCATCCGCCGCATCGATCCGGAGACGCAGCTGTCGGAAAAAACGCCGGTCGACGAGATATTGCTGCTGCCCGCCAGCGAGGCGCCGCTCAATCCGGACGCCATCAGCCGCTTCCGCAGCGGCTATGTCGCCGCCTTTGGCGCGGCGGGCGACGACCCGCTCTACGAAAGCGTCAGCGCCGGCCGCAAGTCCATCGGCATGGAGCATTGGCTGCCGCTGTTCTACGACCATCTCGACACGCTGTTCGACTATCTGCCGCGCTGCCTCGTCATGCTCGGCCATCAGGCGGACGAGGCCAAGGCCGCGCGGCTGGAACTGGTGCGCGATTATTACGAGACGCGCGAACAGTTCCGCCATCAGGCGACGGATGAACGGAGCGCCGGCATGGCCCGTAGCGACAGTGTGCGGGCGAGCGACCAGAAAACAAGTTCGATCAAGGCGCCGCCCTATAAACCGCTGAAGCCGGATGCCCTTTATCTCACCGATGCCGACTGGCAGGCGGCGCTGTCGCGCAACATCTTGCGTGCGCTCTCGCCCTTCCAGGCGCCGGAAACCACCGGCAGCGTCGATGCCGGCGGCCGCCAGGGCCGCGACTTCGCGCCGGAACGCCAAAGCAACGTCACCGGCGGCAACCTCAACGTCTTCCAGGCAGCCGCCGATCACCTGAAGGCGCTGCAATCGGCGGGCAAGCGCGTTCTGGTGGCCAGCTGGACCGATGGCAGCGTCGAGCGCATGGGCGGCGTGCTGTCCGACCACGGCATCACCCCGATCCGCAAGGTCGCCGACTGGCCCGAAGCGCAAAAGCTGGACAGGTCCGCCTTCGCCATCGCCTGTCTGGGGCTGGAGCGGGGCCTCGAAGGGCCCGACTTCGTCATCCTGGCCGAACAGGACATCCTGGGCGATCGCATGGTGCGCGCCCAGACCCGCGCGCGCCGGGCGCAGAATTTCATCGCCGAAGCCTCGTCGCTGACGCCCGGCGATCTGGTCACCCATATCGAGCATGGCGTTGGCCGCTATCTGGGCCTGAAGGCCATCGACGCGCTGGGCGCGCCGCATGACTGCCTGGAGCTGCAATATGACGGCGGCAAGCTGTTCCTGCCGGTGGAGAATATCGAGCTTCTGACGCGCTATGGCAGCGACGAGGGCGCCGTGCTGGACCGGCTCGGCGGGGCAGGCTGGCAGCAGCGCAAGGCGAAAATGAAAGAGCGCGTGCGCGCCATCGCCGCCGAGCTGATCAAGATCGCCGCCGCCCGCCAGCTGAAATCGCTGCCCCCGGTCGATCCCCCCGCGGGCCTGTATGACGAATTCGCCGCCCGCTTCCCCTGGCAGGAAACCGACGACCAGGAAAAAGCCATCGGCGAGGTGCTGACCGACCTTGCCGCGGGCCGGCCGATGGACCGGCTGGTGTGCGGCGATGTCGGCTTCGGCAAGACGGAAGTGGCGATGCGCGCCGCCTTTGTCGCGGCCATGGCGGGCGAGCAGGTGGCGGTTGTGGTGCCGACCACGCTTCTGGCGCGCCAGCACTATCGCGGCTTTGCCGAGCGCTTCGCCGGCTTTCCGCTGAAGGTACGCCAGTTGTCGCGTTTCGTGGACGCGAAAGAGGCGAAGGAAACCAAGGCCGCGCTGGCCGACGGCACGGTGGACGTGGTGGTGGGCACCCATGCGCTCCTGGCCGAAAGCATCCGGTTCAAGCGGCTGGGGCTGGTGATCGTCGACGAAGAGCAGCATTTCGGTGTGGTTCACAAGGAACGGCTGAAGAACCTGAAGGCCGACGTCCATGTTCTGACCCTGACCGCCACGCCCATTCCGCGCACCCTGCAACTGGCGCTGTCGGGCGTGCGCGACCTTTCGTTGATCACCACCCCGCCCATCGACCGGCTGGCGATCAGGACTTTCGTCACGCCCTTCGATCCGCTGGTGGTGCGCGAGGCGCTGCTGCGGGAGCATTATCGCGGCGGCCAGAGCTTCTTCGTCGCCCCGCGCATTTCCGACCTGGGCGAGGCGATGACTTTCCTCAAGGCCACTGTGCCGGAAGTGCGCCCGGCGCTGGCGCACGGCCAGATGGGCGCCAAGGTGCTGGAAGAGGTGATGACCGCCTTCTATGAGCGGCGCGTCGATGTTCTGGTGTCCACCAACATCGTGGAATCGGGGCTGGACATTCCCACCGCCAACACGCTGGTCGTCCAGCGCGCCGACATGTTCGGCCTGTCGCAGCTCTACCAGTTGCGCGGGCGCATCGGCCGTTCCAAGCAGCGCGCCTACGCCTATCTGACCACGCCGGCCGACCGCAAGCTGACGGAAACGGCGACCCGCCGGCTGGAGGTGTTGCAGTCGCTGGACCAGCTCGGCGCCGGCTTCAGTGTCGCCAGCCACGACATGGATATTCGCGGCGCCGGCAATCTTCTGGGCGAGGAGCAGTCCGGCCATGTCCGCGAAGTCGGCATCGAGCTTTACCAGGAGATGCTGGAAGAAGCCGTATCGGGCCTGAAGGAGGGCGATGGCGGCGCCGGCATCGAGGAGCAGTGGTCGCCCACCATCAACCTTGGCGCCGCCGTGCTGATTCCCGAGGATTACGTCTCCGACCTCAATGTCCGCATGTCGCTCTATCGCCGCCTTTCCGGGATCGAGACGCGCGAAGAGATCGACCGCTTCGCCGCCGAGCTGATAGACCGCTTCGGCCCGCTGCCCGACGAAGTGAGGCACCTGTTCGAGATCGTCACCATCAAGCAGCTGGCCAAGCAGGCCGGCGTGGAAAAGATCGATGCCGGTCCCAAGGGCGGCACCATCGCCTTCCGCGGCAACGCCTTCGCCAATCCGGTCGCGCTGGTCCGGCTGATCAGCGAGCACAGCGGCACCATGAAGGTGCGGCCGGACCAGAAGATCGTGGTCACGCGCGACTGGCCGACGCCCGATGACAGGCTCCGCGGCGCCAAGGCAATGCTGTCGCAACTGGCGAAACTGGCAACGGCTGCATGACGCGCTCTTCCGGGGGCGCCAGCGGGCAGGTGCCGTGGCGCGCGGTCGATGGCGGGGTGTTGCTGGCCGTGCGCCTGACACCCCGTGCCGCGCGCGACGGCGTCGATGGCATCGCGGCGGACGACAAGCCGCTGCTGAAGATCCGCCTGACCGCGCCGCCGGTGGATGGCGAGGCCAATGCTGCCCTGATCGCCTTTCTCGCCAAGGCGCTTTGCATCAGAAAGGCGGACATCGTCATCCGCTCCGGTCACGCGTCGCGCACCAAGCTGCTGCTGCTCGCAGGCGACAGCGCCGCCCTGGCCGCGAAACTCGCGCGGCTTTGAAATCCAGGGATCGCAATCGCGCCTCGTGCGTTGCAGGCCCAGGATGATTGGCGGAGGCGTTTCATGAAACGGACGGTCGTGTTTCTGCTGGCAATGGCTTGCGCGGGCTGTGCCCAGGGGCCGGACGGCAATCCCGACAACACGCCCTATGCCAACCAGCCGGGCGGCACTGTCGCGGTCACTCCCCAGGACGGGCCGGCTATCGCTTACAATCCCTATGCGCCCAATCCGTCGCAGGATACCGGCCTGGGCGCCCCGGCGCTGGGCAGCAATGGCGGCGCACCGATGCCCGAAAGTCCGCCCCCCACTCCCCCGCGCTGACGGCCGACAGGGTTCGACGTTCGCAACCTCGACGCCGGGGCGCCGACGCTTGCCCTACCATCTGAGTATCAGCCGGTGGTCGCCGAAGCCGAACGACTTGAGCCGCCGCAAGAACGCCGCCCCCAACAGCGAGGTCTGCATCGGCGCCTGGTTGATCGACACCGGAACGTCATGCAGCACGACGCCGCCCACCTGCAATGTCGAGACGCGATAGCGCGCGCCCCGGCCCTGGCCGTTGGCGGTCTCATAAACCCGATCGAATTTAAGGCTTTCCATATCGACGCCGATGCGCCGCGCATCGGCGGGACTCAGCACGATGTCGCTGGCGCCGGTATCGACCAGGAAACCCACCGGCGTGCCGTTGACCTTGCCATAGACCAGATACTGCCCGCCCGGCGATTCCGAGATCATCATCTCGCCCGACCCGGTTTGCACCGGATAGCCGGGGATTACGGCCGAACGCAGGCGCTGCCACAGGCCCAGCATCTGGTCCTGAAATGAGAATGCCAGCACCAGCACCACGCCGACCGCCACCCACGCCGCCACGGCGCGCGCGGTTTCTTTCAGCTTGAGCCCGCGCACGAAAAGCAGGCCGCTGCTGACCAGCGCCAGAAAGCCGATGGTCTGCACGATGGTCAAATTGTCCATCGCCGTCTGATGGACCGGGAAGATACGGCCGAGGACCACAACGCCCAGCACCACCGCGGCCAGGAATCCCAGCCACAGCCACAGGCCCGGCCACGATTTCCGGCGCGACGTCCTGCCCGGCGCAGCCGGCCTTTCCCAGGGGCCGGGCGTGGTCACTCCAGTTCCATGATCGTGGCGCTGCCCGCCTGGATGCGCTCCAGCAGCATCGGACATTCCGGCACCATCCGCTCCATCCAGTAGCGCGCGCACATCAGCTTGTCCCTGTGCAGCCGGTCATCCTTGCCAAGGCTCGCTTTCGCCATCATGCCCCACATCAGCGCCAGCATGGTGATGCCCATCATGCGCAGATAGTCGGTGGCGCCCGCGCCCGCATCGTTCGGGTTCTTCATGCCATTGGCGGCCAGCCACATCGTGGCGGCCTGCAGCGTTTCGGTGCCGCGCTTCACCCCGGCGACGAAGGGCTTCATCGCTTCATCCTTTTCATTCGCGCCGATCCAGCCGGTCAGCAGCGCGAACAGCGCCATGGGCGCGGCGCCGCCCTTGCGCGCCAGCTTGCGGCCGACCAGGTCCATTGCCTGCACGCCGTTGGCGCCCTCATAGACCATGTTGATGCGGCCATCGCGCACGAACTGCTCCACGCCATTGTCCTGGATATAACCGTGGCCGCCATAGCACTGCATGCCCAGGTTTGCCGCCTCGAAGCCCATGTCGGTGCAGAAGGCCTTCAGAACCGGCGTCATCAGGTCGGCCAAAAGGCCGGCGCTCTCCGCTTCGGGCCGGCCCGATTCATGGATCGACATGTGCAGCGTGGTCCAGGCCGCCAGCGCGCGCGCGCCTTCGACAAAGGACCGCGCCTGCAGCAGCATCTTCTTCACGTCGGGATGGACGATTTCCAGGTCGGCGGGCTTGTCGGGCTCTTTCGGTCCGGTCAGCGCGCGGCCGACGCGGCGCTCGCGCGCATAGGCATAGCCGTTCTGCCAGGCGATCTCGGCGATGGCGATGCCCTGCACGCCCACGCCCAGCCGGGCCGCATTCATCATGCCGAACATGCCGGCCATGCCTGCGCTGGAAGACCGCTTCTCCCCCGGCTTCAGCGGCTCCGGCCTGGGCCCGAGCCGCCAGGCGATGGCGTCGTCGAAATTCAGCACGCAGGTCGCCTGGCCCTTGATGCCCATCTTGTGCTCGATGCCGCCGGTGTTCACGCCGTTGCGCGCGCCCATGGCGCCGTCCTCGGCGACCAGGAATTTTGGCACCATGAAGAAATTCACCGTGGAGAGGTCGTCATGGATCTGGCCGTTCTCGTCCGGGATCTTGGCGATCACCATGTGGATGATGTTGTCGGTCAGGTCCTGGTCGCCGCCCGAGATGAAGATCTTGGTGCCGTTCATGCGATAGGTGCCGTCCGGCTGCTCGACTGCCCTGGTCTTCATCAGGCGCAGGTCGGTGCCGCAGCCCGGCTCGGTCAGGCACATGGTCCCGGCCCATTCGCCCGACACCATCTTCGGCACGATGTTCTGCTTCATCCAGTCCGGCGCGGTCGCCAGCAGCGCGCCATAGGCGCCCGCCGTCAGCATCGGATACATGGCAAGGGACTGGTTGGCGCTCATGCCGAATTCGCCGACCGCCATGGTGATCAGTGGCGGCATCCCGGCGCCCCCGGCATCCTCCGGCGCGCCCAGCCCGCCCCAGCCGGCCTCGCTATAGGCCTTGTAAGCCTGCCGAAATCCCTTGGGCGTGGTGACCGCACCATTCTCGAAACGACAGCCCTCCGCGTCGCCCGGCTGATTGAGGGGATGGAGCACCTCCTCGCAGAACTTCCCCGCGTTGGAGAGGATGTCGTCGACAAGCTCTGCCGACAGGTCGGCAAATCCCGGCAGGTCGCGGTGCTTGTCCACCTCCAGCACCTCGTTGATCAGGAAGCGGTAATCCTCAACGGGGGCGCGATAGACGGGCATGGGACGATCCTGCAAGGCGGCGGCTTCAGTCTTAACCCGGCATCGGCGGCTTGGCCAATGGTGCGGGCGCAAGGCCAATGGCGCGCGCAAAAAAGGGCCGGGCCCCGTCATGGAGGGTCCGGCCCTTGCAAGGGTCCCGCGGGCGACTAGCGGGAATCAGCCTGGCTGTTGCTGGAAGCCATCTGCGATGCCTTCTGATTCAGCTGTGCGGTGATGTCGGCTTCCTTCTGGTTGTCGGCGCTGCGGCGCTTGACGCTGTATTTCTGCGAGGTGTCGCCCCCCACATCGCGAATCGTCGACTCGTTCATCGCCAGGTTCTGGCTGGCGCCGGCCTGCGCCCCGGCTTGCTCATTCGCCTGGCCATTCAATTGACCGTTCTCCTGGGCCGACTGCGCGGCCTGCGGCTCTGCGTCGGCGTTGGCGGCCACACCGCCGTTGGCGTTCATCGCGCCCTGGTCTTGGGCGCCCTGGTCCGGGGCCGGATTGATTCCACCGTTGACGCCCGCGCTGGGTGAAGGCGCGTCCAGCGAACCGCGGGCATCGGCGGCAGCATTGGCCTGACTGTTCGGAGCCGTGGTGGTGATACCGGCGGTGCTGTTCGCATCGGCGCCGGCGTCCGCCGCGGCTGCCGGAAGGGCCATGGCGCCGCACATCAATGCGGCGGCAAAAGACAGACGCATAATGGTCATTTTCATCTCCTGACGGGGAACCCGGCAGCGAAGCCGGTTCCCCCAGTGCTTGCCCCATGCCAACCAGAACGGGCAAAGCCGCGAATCTCTCCGCCTGCCTTCAAAATGCCGCCAAGGAACGGAGGCGCCAGGAAAGACGTCAGGAAAAAGGCCGGGCGCAAAAAGCGCCCGGCCTTTGACTATTGCATGAGATCACTGCTGAACTGACGCCGAACCGTTCGCCGACGCATTGGCTCCGGTGTGGTCCAGCGTGCTGCCGGCGCCGCTGACCGCCGAATTGGCGTGTGTCTCGGCATTGCGGGTGGCGCTGTTGACCCGGCCGGTGGCGCTGTCAGCCGCGCCATTTGCCCCATTCAGGGCCTGGCTGGAATTGGCGCTGCCGTTCACGCCCGCGCTGCCATAAGGCGTGCCGGCACTGGCACCGGCCTGACCGTTGACGGAGGCCGTGTTGTTCACCGTGTCGGTGGCGCTGCCGGCAGCCGAACTCGCGCGGTTCTCGGCATTGCCCACCGCTTGGTTGGCGCGGCTTTCCGCGTTCATGGTGGAACGGTTGACGGCGCCGGTGACGGGCGTTGTGCTGGGCGTGCCCAGCGCGCCGCTGGCGCCGGCATTGGCGCCCATCGCCGTGCCGGCACGCGGTACGCCGGCCATGCCATTGCCCATGGCGCCGATGCCGCCGGTGGCGCCGC
>JBEHXB010000034.1:0-13343 GCA_048498895.1 Pseudomonadota bacterium | reverse complement strand
GACGCGCCGACACGGGCAAGCCCGCCGGTGCTGGAACAGACAGCCTATTTCCAGTCGCTGCGGCTGGCCGACGCCACCCGCTCTGCCATCGACCACGGCACCTCTGCGGCCGACCGCAATATGCTGTTCCTGTCCTCGCCCGATTTCATGAGGAACTGAGATGATGGACCGCCGCGACCTTTTGAAAACAGCGGCCTTCGCCGCTCCCCTTGTCACTTCCGGCAGGCTTTACGCCGCGTCCGCCGGCGCTCCGCGTCTGCTGGTCGTGTTCCTGCGCGGAGCCTATGACGCCGCCAATATCGTAGTGCCGGTGAGAAGCGACTTCTATTATGCCGCGCGCCCCAACATCGCCATCGCTCGCGATGCCGCGTTGCCGCTGGACTCCGACTGGGGCCTTCATCCGGCTCTGAAGGATTCCATCTATCCGCTCTGGCAAGCCAGGCAGATCGCCTTTGTACCCTTCAGCGGCACCGATGACCTGTCGCGCTCGCATTTCGAGACCCAGGACACGATCGAGCTGGGCCAACCCGTCGGCGCCGCACGCGACTATCGTTCCGGCTTTCTGGCCCGCACCGCCCAGATCTTGTCGCCGGATCGGCCGATCGCCTTCACCCAGCAATTGCCCCTTGTTTTTCGCGGCGGCGCCACTCCTGTTCCGAACATCGCGGTCAATACCAACACCGGCCCCGCCGTGGCGGGCCGCGATGCCGCCCTCATCCAGGCCATGTACCAGGGCGAGTCGCTGGCGCCAGCCGTGGCTCAGGGATTTCAGGTCAACAGCGAGGTCTACAACGCCCTCTCTGGCGAGATGCAGATGGCAAACCGGGGCGCCGCCAGCGCCAGGGGCTTCGAACTGGCGGCCAGGCGCATCGGCCTGTTGATGCAGGACAAATTCAACCTTGGCTTCGTCGACGTCGGCGGTTGGGACACCCATGTGAACGAAGGCGGAGCCGATGGCTATCTGGCGAACCGCATCGGCGAGCTGGGCCGGGGGCTGGCCGCCTTGCCCGCCGCACTTGGCGACAAATGGAACGACACGCTGGTGATCGTGGTCAGCGAGTTCGGACGCACCTTCCACGAGAATGGCGACCGGGGCACCGACCACGGGCATGGCAGCATCTACTGGGTACTGGGCGGCGCCGTGAGGGGCGGGCGCATGGCCGGACGGCAGGTTGAAGTAAATCGAACCAGCCTTTTTCAGGATCGCGACTGGCCGGTGCTGACCGATTACCGCAGCCTTATCGGCGGCGTGCTGAAGCGTGGCTATGGCCTGTCACAGGCGCAGCTGCAGACGGTGTTTCCCGATGCCGCCCCCCTCGACCTGGCACTGATCTAGGCGTTTCAGCTGGCCAGGGCCTGGGCGTGTTGGCGGGCCCGGATCAGTGCCACGGTGGCATCGATTTCGCTGATCTGCTCGGCCGGCGTTTTCTCCGGATGGAAGATCAGGTGCATGCTGAGGGCGGCGTGTCCGAGAAGGTGCATGGAGGCGTTGCGGTCAACGCCCATGTTCAGCCCCTCCGCCGCAGCCAGGATGGACTCGCACCATTCGACGGCGGGGTGAAATTCGGTGTCGCGGCAGCGCTGCCCGATCGTGCGCGCCAGCCCGATCAGCTTGTCCAGGTCGGATGGCGAAGCGCCGGGGCCGGGGCGCTGCTGTTCCTGCAACAGCCGCCACAGGACGCAGATCTGGAAACTGTCGCGGCGCAGCTTCTCGCAATTCAGCTTTTCGCGCGCCTGTTTCAGTTCCCCCTCAAGTCGGCGGACCACCACATCGTCGCTGAGCTTTTCCTTGGCTTTCATGCGAAGCGAGTTTGGCGGATCGAACAGATCGGCATTGCCGGGTCGCGCGTCGTCGCGGCGGCGGTCGGGGCCGACATATTCGGTCGTGATTACAAAGCCCTTCCGTCGCTCGATATGGGCCTCGATGCGGCTACCCAGCACGGCGGTGGAGAATGGCCGCAAAAGCAGATCGTCGGCGCCGCTGGAGACAACCCGATTGATCAGCGCGCTCGACTTGTCCCAGGAGGTGACGATGATCACGATGAAGGGATTGGCGCAGGCTCCGCCCTGTCGCAGCTCCTGGATGGTGCTGCACAGCTCCTCGCCCCCCTCATCCGCCTCGCAAAGCGCGATATCCGGCGGATTTCTCTGGATGGCTTCCACGAAGGCATCCACAGTGGAGACGTTGACGGTACGGCGAAAGCCCAGCGCATACAGTGCCGCCCGGGTTGCAGCCCTGTTGGCGGGCACCGGGTCGTAAATCAGCACATCGACACTGTCGTAAGACAGCCTGCCCATTACCCACACACTCTTTTTCTCTGCGGCAGGATGGCGTCTGCCTTGTTAACAAAGGGTCGAGTGACTTGGTTAAGAGCAATGAAATAGGTTCAGTCGTAAACCTTTACGCTTCGAATTATGGCCTCGAATTCCGCCGCATTCAGGCTGGCGCCACCCACCAGCGCCCCACCGACTTCAGGCAGGTTAAGGATCTGCGCCGCGTTGGACGACTTGACCGAGCCGCCATAGAGGATGCGAATCTCCCTTGCTCCCTCGCCGAAGCGACGCACAAGGCAGGCGCGAATATGTGCGTGCATGGCGGCGATGTCCCCGTCACTGGGCGTGCGCCCTGTGCCGATGGCCCAGACCGGTTCATAGGCGACCGCCGTATTCCAGGGCGCGACCCCGTCGGGCAGGCTGGCATCGAGCTGGCTTCCGCAGATGTGATTGGCGGTGCCGGCGTCGCGCTGGGCGCTGGTCTCGCCGACACAGACGATCGCCAGAAGGGCCGCCCGCCACGCCGCCGCCGCCTTGGCGGCGACGTCGGCATCGGTCTCGCCGTGAAACTGGCGACGCTCGGAATGGCCCACTATGACGGCGGAGGCCCCGGCGTCCTTGAACATTTCGGCCGACATGTCGCCGGTGAAGGCGCCGGAGGCGCGCTGATGGCAATCCTGCGCCCCGATGGCAAAAGCGCCGCCCACCTGCCCGACCGCCCTGGCTATGAGTGTGGCCGGCGGACATACCAGCACATCGCAGCCGACCGGGGCGCCGGCCAGACCGGCCTTCAGTGCCGCCAGTTGGGCCAGGTCGGCCCCCAGCCCGTTCATCTTCCAGTTTCCCGCCACCAGCGGACGCATCATAACCTCTTGAATTTACCGCATTTCGACGCCAAACCCGACAGGTAATCGCGGCTTGCTCCCGCGAGGTCCCCTCCCTATCATCCGCCGCCTTTCGGCGCCACCTGAGCAGCAAACGGACTTATCACATGATTCAATGGATGCACGCCCTGTCCAAGTCCTGGATGGCGACCCTTTTGATGGGCGGTCTTTCCCTGAGTTTCGTGCTGTGGGGCATCGGCGACATCTTCCAGGGCGGCATCGGCACTTCCGTGGCGGTGGTCGGCAGTACCGAGATAAGCCAGAACGCCTTCAGCCGCGCCTACCGCAATCTCGTGCGTAACCAGGGCGCCCAGATGGGCACCGACATAACCCCGGAAATGGCGCAGAAGATGGGTCTGGGCCAGGTGGCGCTGCAGCAGATGATCAGCCGCACGGCATTGGACAATGCGGCGACCGATCTTGGCCTGACCACCTCTGATGCGGCGGTCGCCGAAGAGGTGCGCACCATGAATGCCTTTCGCGGCGCCTCCGGCCAGTTCGACCGCGCCACATTCCAGCAGGCGATCCAGAATGCGGGTTATACCGAGCAGCAGTTTCTCGATGAACTGCGCCAGGACAAGACCCGTACCCAGTTGACCGACGCGGCGGAGTCCAACTTCATACTGCCGGCTGCCTACGCTGAAGGACTGTTCCTCTACATCAACGAGCGGCGCGCTGCCGACTATATCGTGCTCCCGCCCGATGCGGCAGGCGCGATTGCCCCTCCCAGCGACAAGCAGCTGGAGGAGTATGTGAAAGCCAATGCGGCGCGCTATTCGACACCGGAATATCGCGCCGCCGATTATGCGGTGATCGGGCCGGCAGACGTGTCGGGCCAGATCACCGTCACCGACGCCCAGATCAAGCAGCAATATGAAGCGATGAAGGACACCTATATGGTGCCCGAAAAGCGAGACGTGCAACAGATCGAGTTCAAGACCGAGGCCGAAGCGAAAGCAGCACGCCAGAAGATCGATTCCGGCACCAGCTTCGACCAACTGGCGACGCAGCGGGGCCTCAAGCCCGCCGACATCTCGCTGGGCACGCTGACTGAAGCAGGCATGCCCGATCCGGCACGCGCCAAGGCGATCTTCGCATTGCCGCTGAATCAAGTCAGCCAGCCGCTCAAGACCGCCTTCGGAAGTTGGGTGCTGGCGCGCGTCACGAAGATCGAGGCCGGTTCAAGCCGCACCCTGGAAGAAGCCACGCCCGAAATCCGCAAGACCCTGCAGGATCAGCTTTCCCAGGCCAAGCTGGTGGATGCGGTCAATGCCTATTCGGACGCGCGCAACAGCGGCGACGATCTGGCGGAGGCGGCCAAGAAGGCCGGCATGCGGGTGGAGCATCTCAAGGCCGTGGATTCGGGGGGGATGACGCCGGACGGGACGCGCAGCAGTGCCCCCGCCGATCCGGAATTCCTCTCCGCCCTATTCGCGGCCGAAGTGGGCGAGGATGGCGATCCGTTCAATACCAAGCTGGGCAACTATTACGTCATCCATGTCGATGGCGTGACCCCGCCGAAGCTCAAGCCGCTGGACCGGGTGCGTGATGCCGCCTTGGCCACCTGGACCGCCGAACAGCGCAGCAAAATACTCTCCGAAAAGGCCAAGGCATTGGCCGCGCAGGTCACCAAAGACAAGTCGCTTGACGGCGTGGCCAAGCAGCTTGGTGCATCGGTGCAGCACAGCCAGGCGCTATCGCGCCAAACCAACGACGCGGTATTCTCTGCCAGCCTGGTGCAGGAGCTGTTCAACGCGCCGCCTGGCGGTGTGGTATGGGGTCCCGAAGGCATGACGGGCAACTTCGTAATCGCCCGGGTCAGCGGCATCGTCCATCCGCCGGTCAATCCCAACGATCCAGGCTATGCCCAGGGCGCCGCGCAGCTTTCGCGCGCGGTTGCGAGCGACTTCACCATCTCGCTGGCAAATGCCGCGCGCGAGCGCCAGGGCGTGAAGGTGAACCAGCAGCTGGTGAACTCCACCATAGGCTCGGGTGGCTATTGAGATGATCGAGCCTGCGTTCGACGGCTTCCAGCCCGGCTATGTGGCGGGCCGTCCCCAGCTGGTTTTTACCCGGCTGGTGGCGGACATGGAGACGCCAGTCAGCGCCTTCCTGAAACTTGCGGAAGGCCGGGAAAATGCATTTCTGCTGGAAAGCGTCCAGGGCGGCGAAGCGCGCGGCCGCTATTCCATCATCGGGCTGAAGCCGGACCTGATCTGGCGCTGCCGCTCCGGCGCGGCCGAGATAAACCGCGCCGCGCTGGCGGGCGATGCCTTCACGCCAGAGACCGCAAAGCCGCTGGAGAGCCTGCGCGCCCTTGCCCGCGAGATCCGCATCGAGGTACCCCGCGGTTTACCGCCCATGGCCGCCGGGCTGTTCGGATATCTGGGCTATGATATGGCCCGCGAAGTCGAGCATCTGCCCAACCCACCACCGGACACGCTGGGCCTGCCCGATGCCATCCTGCTGCGGCCCACCATCACCGCGATCTTTGACGGCGTGAAGGACGAAATCGTGCTGGTCACGCCGGTCTGGCCGGATGCGAAGGTCGAAGCCAAGGCTGCCTATGCGCGTGCCGCGGCGCGGCTGGAAGACGCCGTGGCCGACCTGGAAAAGCCCGCGCCACCCACGCCCCCCGCGCCCGGACACCTGCCAACGGGAGTGGCGGTCGAATCCAACATGACCAGGGACGAATATTTCGACGTGGTGCGCCGCGCGAAGGAATACATCGCCGCCGGCGACGTGTTCCAGGTCGTGCCCAGCCAGCGCTTCCGCCGTGCGTTCAGCCTCCCGCCCTTCTCGCTCTATCGCGCGCTACGCCGCCTGAACCCGTCGCCCTATCTGTACTACTTGTCCATGCCCGGCTTTCAAATCGTGGGGTCCAGCCCTGAGGTGCTGGTGCGCCTGCGCGACGGCAAGGTCACCATCCGCCCGATCGCGGGCACCCGCTGGAGGGGCAAGACCGTCGAAGAAGACAAGGCCCTGGCCGAGGATCTGATCAACGATCCGAAGGAACGGGCCGAGCACCTGATGCTGGTCGACCTGGGCCGCAACGATGTGGGCCGGGTGTCGAAGGTCGGCGCCGTCAAGGTGACGGACAGCTTCTTCATCGAACGCTACAGCCATGTGATGCATCTGGTATCGAATGTGGAAGGCGACATCCGCGAGGGGTTGGACGCGGTGGACGCCCTGGCGGCGGGCCTGCCCGCAGGCACGCTGACGGGCGCGCCGAAAATCCGCGCCATGGAAATCATCGACGAGTTCGAGAAGGAAAAGCGCGGCGCGACCTACGCCGGCGCGGTGGGATATTTCGCCGCCGACGGCTCAATGGACACCTGCATCGTGCTGCGCACCGCGCTGGTCAAAGATGGTACCATGTATGTGCAGGCCGGTGGTGGCGTGGTCTCCGACAGCCAGCCTGAAGCGGAGTATCAGGAGACCGTCAACAAGTCCCGCGCCCTGTTCGCGGCGGCGGAAGAGGCCGTGCGCTTCGCCAGCACCGCGAACAAGGGTCAGTAGTCAGCGCGCCGCCAGATCGACCTGGCGCGCAGCCTTCATCTTTATCGCCTCGTCCAGCGGGACCAGCGTCACGCCGTGGTCTTTCTTCAACCAGTCCGCCAGAAGACGCAAAGTCGTATCGTGAGGGTGGCCGATGGCGATGGCGACGCCGTTGCGTTTGGCCTCCCGCACCAGGCGCTCAAGCTGGGCCGTCACCGCCGCCGGACTGCGGTCATCGTCCAGGAACACATCGCGGCCCGCCGACATCACACCTGCCCTGGCAGCGGCTTGCGAGACGCCGCTGACCGGCCCGGTGCGGGAATCGAAGAAGAACAGGTGCCGCGCCTTCAGGGTCGCCATCACCGGCGCCAGTGCAGCGGCGTCTGCGGTGAAACGGCTTCCCTCATGATTGTTGATGCCCACCAGCCCCGGCACGCGCGACAGGTTCCAGCCCAGACGTCTGGCGATCTCCAACGCGCCCATCCCTTTCCTTAAGGTCTCGGGCCCAGGGTTGACATCCGACAGTGCCTGCATCGGCACATGGGCCAGGACCAGGTGGCCCCGACGCGCGGCGGATTGCGCCAGGAAAGGCGTGTCATCCGCATACGGAAGAAATGACAGCGCCACTTCTCGGGGCAGCATCATGGCCTTGTCGGTGCCCGCCAGGTCCTCGCCCAGGTCGTCGATGCAGATGGAGATCACAGGTCCCTTCACGCCCGGAAGCGTGACACCCGCAGAGGAACGCAACAACGGAAGACTTGTTTTGCCCGCCGCGGCTGCCCCCCAGTCCGGCGTTGCCCGCTCTATGACGGGATAGAGCACCCTGGGAGCGTGGCGGCTGGCGCTGCCCTGCGGCAGGACAAACCTGGCCACGCCATGCGCCACCAATCCGGTCTGGCCATCGTCGGGCAAGGCTTGCGCCTCAATACCGGGCAGTGCCGCGTCCAGAAGTTTCGGAAGTCCGGCCAGTGCCGCGGGACCACCCACTATCGTGGCGGTGCCCAGCAGGATGGCAAAGGCTGCCTCGGGGGCAACCTTCCGCACGCGCCGAATCAGCGATAACCGGTCCATGCGGTCATACCGCCAGAAAGGCCGATCAAGTCAATCGGCCTCCCCCTTCGTGCGCAGCACGGCAAGGGGGGCCGTAGCAATGCGAAAAGGGCGGCACACCTGCGTTGCCACCCCTTGAGCAAGGTTGCGAAGGGTTAGTCAGTCCGCCGCCACCGGCGCACCGCCGCCCGAGATCGCCCGCCGGCACAGCCACACCAGCGCGATCAGGGCGAAGCAGATCCAGCCCGATATCCAGAAGATGTCGGTGGTCGCCAGCAGGTAGGCCTGCGAGATCACCGTGCGCATCACTGCAGCCTTGGCCGCCAGGTCCGACAAGCCCAAATGGGTTAGCTCGTACAACGCATGCTGGAACTGGGGCGAGAACTGGGTGGTGTGTTCCACCAGCTGGCTCTGGTGCACCGCCTCGCGCCGGTCCCACAGGGTGGTAGTGATCGAGGCGGCAAACCCGCCCGCGGTGATGCGGCAGAAGTTCGACAGGCCGGAAGCCAGCGGTATACGTTCCGGCGGCACACCGTCCAGCAGGATTGTAATCAAGGCAAGAAAGAAGGTCGCCATCGCTATGCCCTGCACCAGCAGCGGCAGCATGAAATCCACAAAACTGGCATCCGCGGTGAAGTTGGCGCGCATCAGATAGGACACGCCGAACGCGATGAATGCGACCGTCGCGATAATGCGGGCGTCGATGCGGCTCATCAGTCTGGCGCTCATTGGCGTCAATAAGACCGCGATCACACCCGTCGGCGCGGCCACCAGGCCAGCCCAGGTCGCGGTATAGCCGATCTGGGTCTGTAGCCACAGCGGCATCAGCAGGTTGGCGGCAAAGAACACGGCATAGCCCAGGCAGAACACAAAAGTGCCCAGCGCGAAATTACGGCCCTTGAAGAGGGACAGATCGACGATGGGGTGTTTTTCCGTCAGTTCCCAGATCAGCCAGACAACGAAGGTTATGACTGTGACAACAGACAGCACCACGATCTGCGTGGAGGAAAACCAGTCCGCATCCTTGCCGGTATCCAGCATCACCTGCAGCGCGCCGACCCATACGATCAGGAGTCCCAGTCCCACTGTATCGATGGGCAGCTTGCGGGTAGGCGTCTCACGGCTTTTCAGGTTCATCCAGGTGAGTCCGCTGACTACCACGCCGACCGGCACGTTGATCAGGAAGATCCAGGCCCAGTGATAATTGTCGGAGATGTAACCGCCCAGGATCGGCCCGCAGATCGGCGCCACAAGGGTGGTGATCGACCAAATGCCCAGCGCGGTGCCGCGCTTTCCATGCGGGAAGATGGAAATCAGCAGCGCCTGCGATCCGGGGATCATCGGCCCCGAAACGGCGCCCTGCAGAACACGGAAGATGATGAGCGAGGACAGGCTCCAGGCGATGCCGCACAAGAAGGAGGCGATGGTGAAGGCCAGCACCGAGAAGGTGAAGGTACGCACCACGCCATAGCGGCCCATCAACCAGCCGGTGAGCGGCACGCCGATGCCGTTGGCCACGGCGAACGAGGTGATCACCCATGTGCCCTGGTCGGGGGACACGCCCAGATTGCCGGCGATGGTGGGAAGCGAGACATTGGCGATGGTGGAATCCAGCACCTGCATGAAGGTACCGGCCGCCAGTGCCAGCGCCGTGATCGCCAGCCGCCCGCCGTGCAGTGTATCTTCCTGCTCGGCCTGTCCGGTGCCCGCGCTGCTCACCGCACCGCCCCGCCATTTTCCTTGAGAATGCGGGCAATGATGGCGTCGGCCTTCGGCCCGGTATCCTCGCCGGTGTCCGCGCGGGTGACACCCTGCCCCACCTTTTCAGTCATCACTGCGCCGGACTGATCGTGCACATCCACATCCGCGGTGACCGAAAGGCCGATACGCAGGGGATGGATCTTCAGCTCAGCGGGATCAAGGGCAATGCGCACCGGCACGCGCTGGACGATCTTGATCCAGTTGCCGGAGGCATTCTGTGGCGGCAGCAAGGCAAAGGCCGAGCCGGAACCGGCGCCCAGACCTTCGACATGGCCATGGTAGGTGACAGAGCCGCCATAAATGTCGGCCGTCACGGTCACCGGCTGGCCGACCCGCACGCGGTCGAGCTGAACCTCCTTGAAGTTGGCGTCAATCCATACCTTGGACAGCGGCACCACCGCCATCAGCGGCGTGCCCGGCGCGACCTGCTGGCCCGCCTGGACAGTGCGCTGAGCGATCACGCCGTCGACGGGAGCAATGATCCGCATATGGCCCATCGCGATCATGGCGGCGCGCACCCTGGCTTCTGCGGCCAGCACGTCCGGATTGGTGGCGATGTCGGTGCCGGAAATCGCCGCCTGGCTCTGGGCCAGAGTGCTGCCGGCCGACCGCACCGCCGCTTCCGCCGCCGTCACCGCGTCCCTGGCATGGGCCAGTTCCTCGGCTGACACGGAGCCGGTCGCCGCAGCCTTTTGGCGGCGTTCATAGTCAGCACGTGCCTGGGCCAGGGTGACCTGTGCCTGGTGCAACTGAGCCTGAGAGGTGTCGCTCGCCGAAAAGGCGCCGCGAACATCGCGCACCGCGCGGGCCAGGTTGGCTTCGGCGGCCTGCAAGTTCACGCGTGCGACAGCGGGGTCCATCTCGACCAGCGTCTGGCCCCGCCTCACGGTCTGGGTGTTGTCGGCATGCAATGCCAACACCGTGGCGTTTTCCTTTGCTGTGATGGTCACCACATTGCCGGCGACATAGGCGTCGTCGGTCGATTCAAAATAGCGGACATAGAACAGCCAGTAGAGGGCCCAGGCCAGGCCGCCCGCGATGACGACAGCGGCGACCAGGATGAGCCAGAAGCGGCGCTTGCCGTTGGGCGTATCGGAAATGCTCATGGGGGTCAGTCCTGCTTGGCAATGGTGGTGGCGGCGGACGCGCTGAAGGGGCCGCCGACGGTCAAAAGAAGCGTGATGCGCTGAATGACGGAGCCGGCCGTCACGGCGGCCAGCGCCTGGCGTGCCTGAAGCAGCGTGGATTCCGCCTGCAGCATGGGAAGCTGCGTGGAGAGCCCACTGCGGTATCGATCCTCCGCGATCTGGAAGGCACGTTGGGCGCTTTGCACTGCCTCCTGCTGGCGCGCGCGCTGTTGCTCCAGGCTCTTGACCTGGGTCATGGCATCCGCGGCCTGCTTGATCGCGTTCACCACCGCGCCGTTATAGTCGGCCACCGCTTCATCGAGCTGGGCCGTCGCACCCGCATATTCGGCGCGCAGCTTGCCGGCGTCAAAAATCGGCAGGTGAATTGCCGGACCTGCGCCGTATGTGAAGGAATCGCCGCTGATCAGGTTGGACAGGCCGATCGCCTGAAAACCCACCATCGCGACGAGGTTGATGTCGGGATAGAAGGCGACATGGGCGGCCTTGCGGCCCGCCATGGCCGCATCGATGCGCGCCCGTGCGGCGAGGATATCGGGCCGGCGGGCCAGAAGGTCGGCGGGAAGCCTGGTGGGCAATGGCAGCGCCGCATTCAGGTCGGGTGTGGGCCGCGTTATACCGGCATAGGCATTGGCGCCCTCCCCCGCCAGCGCGGCGATGGCATGAACGTCCGTCTCGCGCGCCGCCTGATAGCGAAGCTGCTCGGCCTGGGCGATCGACAGCAGGGCCTTGGCCTGTTCCAGGGCGCTGGCATTCTCCAGCCCCGCGTCGACGCGGCCCTGGGTGATCTTCACGATGCCTTCGCGTTCAGCGACGGTCGCGTCGGCGATATCGCCGTTCTGATAATTGAGCAACAGGTTGATATAGGCTTGGGCAAAGGCACCGGACAATGCAAGGCGCGCCGCCTCCACGTCCAGCGCGGCGGCTTGCGCCGTGCCGCGCGCCTTGTCGATCAGCGCCGCCTGCTTGCCCCAGAAATCCAGGTTCCAGGACAGGTTGCCTAGCACCTGACCGTACCAGCGGTAGGAGCCGCCATAGGGCGGCGGGATGATGTAGTCCTTGCTGAACAGCACGCGCTGTTCCTGGCCATCCAGCGTCACCTGCGGCAGATCCTCGGCCTGGTTGACCGAAAGCTGCGACTGGGCGGCGCGCAGCCGCGCCATCGCCGCCGACAGGCTGGGATTGTGCGCGATCACCTGCGGCGCCAGACGATCGACCTGGGGATCGTGAAAGGCCGTCCACCATTGCGGACTGGCTGGCGCGGACGGCACACCGTCAAGGCCCAACGTTCCTGCCTCGACCGGCGAGACCTGGGGATCGGTCGGGGGCGTGGCAACACAGGCGCTGAGCAGCAGCGAGGCCATCAGTGCGGCAAGAGGCTTTTTCATGTCTTCTTCGCCTTGGAGGAAGGAGGAAAAGAAATAGGCACCCCCGAAACAAACAGTCGCGAAGGCCTGTCGCCCCTTGACTTGCTTTCGGTGGCGATCAGAAGGCGGGTCAAGAGCTGGATCAGCGTGTCGACCTCGGCATGGGTGAAGCCCGACAGCAACTCGTTCCAGAAATTCATCACCAGTGGGGCCAGTCGCTCGACCAGCGCACCGCCGCGGGGCGTTAGGGCCAGCGTTACAACCCGGCGATCAGTTTCGCTGCGAGCGCGGATCACCAGCTCGCGCTCGACCAGCTGGTCGATCAGCCGCGTCAGCGAACCGGCGTCATGGCAGATGGTATGGGCCAGATCGCCGGCGGTCTTGATGCGCCCGTCATGCAGCGCGACCAACGTGGTCCATTGCGAGAAGGTCAGTTCCTCACGGTCGAACTGGGCTTCCATCTGCGGCAGCATGAGATTGGCGCAAACCCGGATCAGGTAGCCGACGGAATTGGCCATCGTGTAATTGCCGGGGCGGTAATAGGGCTTCAAAGCGGATTTCCCCTGTCCTGCGTATGGGCAATCATTGCCAAAGCAATACTTGTTTAAGCAAGGATATACGGGCCCTTGGCGATTTCGCAAGTGCGAAGACATGCGAATTTGTCTTGCCTGCCTTGCCGATACGCAGGCAAAAACCGGGCATGAGTTCATATGTATATGTGCTGCGGGCGCGAAATCGCGACGGCAGATCAATTACTTACGTCGGCTGGACTCTGGACCTTGAGCGGCGGCTGGCCGAACACAATGGCAAGCGCGCGGGGGCAAAGACCACCCGTGGCCGGTCCTGGACGCTGCTCTATGCCGAGAAGCACCGGACCCGCAAAGGCGCCATGAAGCGCGAATATGCCCTGAAGCACGACCGCGCCTTCCGCGCCGCGCTGCGCGGGCTGTGAGTGGCAGGCTGCCCACTGTGACAGGATTACGGCATACTTCAGCGCCGCGGATGTCGGGGAGACGAAGATGATCTTCGAACAGATCGCAACTGGTGGTTGCTATTCCTACCTGCTGGGGTGCGCGGAAAGCCACGCGGCCGTGCTGATCGATCCGCACCTGGCGCAGATCGATCATTACCTCGGCCTCGCTGCGCAGAAGGGCCTCACAATCCACTATCTACTGGATACCCATACCCACGCCGACCATTTTTCGGCGGCAAAGGAGCTGGGCTGCAGGCTGGGTGCGCCCGTCGTCACCAGTCGGGCATCGCCGGCGCCCTATTCCAGCTTCCGTCTTGATGACGGTGAAATTCTGCGCGTGGGGAGCTTGCGGCTGAAAGCTCTACACACGCCCGGCCACACACGCGATTCG
>JBEHXB010000033.1:0-13376 GCA_048498895.1 Pseudomonadota bacterium | reverse complement strand
ATACCGCATTTCTGGGTCATCCGGCGGGACTGGGCTGGCTGAGCGGCTCGGAATTCTGGGAACGCTTCTCCTATTACGGCATGCAGACGCTACTGGTGCTCTACATGACGCACTATCTGCTTCTGCCCGGTCATGTGGAGAATATCTGGGCCTTCGTGCCCTTTCGTGCCTTCCTGGAATCAATTTACGGGCCGCAGCCGCCCGCGGCGCTGGCCTCGATCATCTACGGTCTCTATGCGGGGCTGGTCTATGTGACGCCGCTGGGCGGCGGGCTTCTGGCCGACCGGCTGACCGGGCGAACAGCGGCAGTGACGGCGGGCGCGCTTCTGATGGCAATCGGCCATTTCATGATGGCGTTCGAAGCGAGCTTCCTTCTGGCGCTGCTGTGCCTTCTGGTGGGCGTGGGCTGCTTCAAGGGCAACATCGCCGCCCAGGTGGGCGATCTCTATACAGAGGGCGATTCGCGCCGCGCCGACGCCTTCCAGATCTACTATCTCGCCATCCAGATCGCGGTGATCATCTCACCGCTGGTCTGCGGCACGCTGGGCGAAACCGTGGGCTGGCACTGGGGTTTCGGCGCGGCCGGAGTGGGCATGCTGATCGGGCTTGCGGTCTATCTGACCGGCAGGTCCAGCCTGCCGAAGGAACGGATGAAGGGCCGCGAGGTCGTGCGGCCGCCGCTCACGACCCGCGACCGGCGCGCCATCGTGCTGCTGGTCCTGCTGATCATCCCCCTGGCGTTGTCGCTGGTCGGCAACCAGGAAATGTTCAACGCCTACCTGATCTGGGGGGAAAAAAGCCTTCAGACGCATTTCTTCGGCATGACAATGCCCATCACCTGGCTGATCTCGCTGGATGCCTTCGTCTCCACCGGCATGATCGCCGGCTCGGTGATGTTCTGGCGCTGGTATGCCAAGCACTGGGCCGAACCGGACGAGATCACCAAGGTGACCATCGGCGTGGGCATCAGTGCGCTGGCGCCGTTGACGCTGGCGGCGGCATCGGTGGTGGTGGCGTCCACCGGCCAGCCGGTGTCGCTGGCATGGGCGCTGGCCTTCCACCTTCTCAACGATATCGGCTTTTCAAACGTCCTGCCGGTCGCGTTGGCGCTCTACACCCGCGCAGCGCCCAAGGGATTGGAGGGGCTGATGATCGCCGTCTACTATCTGCAGCTTTTCCTGGGCAACATGCTGGTGGGCTATGTCGGCTCGCTTTACTCAACAATGAGCGCGGCCAGCTTCTGGTTGTTGCATGTCGGGATCATGCTGCTGGCAGGCGCAATGCTTCTGATTGCACGCCGCTTCGCCAGCGCTGCAATGGCCCCACCTATTGAGAAACCCCAGGCCGCTTCGGCCTAGCCATTTGACAGGCGCGGCGCCGGCGCCGGCAAACTGGGCACACCGTTCTTTTCGATGCAGGCGCGCGCGGTGTCATAGCCCTGGCGGATCGCCTGATCGAACAGCTTCCAGTCGCGCAAGCCGATATCCGGCATGGGCGGCTCAATCAGATAATCGGCCTGTTCGCGCACGATGCGGCGCTGGGCTTCGGAACCCACCGTGCCCGAGCGCATCAGGATCGATACGATCGAGGGATTGCCGCGCATGCGCTGTCCCAGAAGCCACCACCACGGCCGCTCGCCATAGCGCGGATCCTGGGCCTGCAGGTCGATCTCGCCGGTAACATCGCAGGCGATGATGGGCCCCGCGCCCTGACCGTGGCCGCGCATGACGTCCACCGGCAGGTTGTTCATCACTCCGCCGTCCACCAGAAGATGACCATGATGGGTGACGGGCGGCAGGATGCCGGGCAGCGCCACGCTGGCGCGCAGGGACCGCCATACTTCACCGGCCCGGTGCTCGTGAATGCGGCCGGTGGTCAGGTCAGAGGAGACGCAGAAGAAGGGGAGCGGCAATTCCTCTATGCAGGTGTCGCCGAAATGCTCACGCAGGCGGGCACTCACCTTTTTGCCGCGCACCAGCGCGATCAGCGGCAGGGTGAAATCGGACAGCGGATTATCGTCGACGAAAACCGCGCGCATGCGCGCGATCAGCTCCTCCACATTCCATTCATAGGCAAGTCCGGCGGCGATGATCGCGCCCATCGAGGTCCCACCCAGCTGGTCGAAAGGCACACCGGCTTCCTGCAGCGCCTTGATGATTCCGATGTGGGCAAATCCGCGCGCGCCGCCGCCCGCCAGAACCAGGCCCACGGCGCGGCCGGCGATGAAACGTGCCACGCGGGCAATGTCGCCACCGCGCCCGGCACGCAGGTGATGGTGACTCTGAAACAGGCCGGCACGCAGCGAGAAGTGTTCGGGCAACCCGGCAGATGAGGCTTGCGCATGCAGCAGCAGCAGTTCGGGAAGGCCGCTGGCGCGTTCCTTGAATGCAGGCAGGTCCAGCGGCCGCAGCGGCAATGGCCGGTCGGCCCGCGCCAGGAGGAAGATGCGGTCGGCCTGGCGCAGGCACTGGTGCGTCCAGGCGCTGTCGGGCGCATCGCCGCGATAGAAAACGACGTCATGGGCCGCTTCGAAGGTGTTGAACCATTCCGCGCTCTGTTCGCTGGCTCTCGTATCCAGGACCGCCGCGCGCCGGCCGATTTGCCCCAGACTTTCGGCCAGGCGATGGGCGATGGGCTCCTCGCTCAGCCCTTCCTGCAGCGGCACGATGGCGAAAGTGCGCGGACGCGATCGGCCGCTCTTGCCCTGATGGGCGTCTTTCAGCCGCTTCACCAGCATCTGCATCAGGTTCATCATCACCCGGGGATGACGGGCCGCCAGTGTCTCGAATGCCTCGGGACTGATGCGCAGAAGTTCGCTGTCACGCATCGCGACCAATTGGGCGGTGTGTTCGCGGCTGCCCGAGATCAGCGACATCTCGCCCACCGTCTCGCCGGCGGGGATATGAGCGATCAGCTTGCGCGCGCCCAGCTCATCCCTGACAAAGACGCCCAGGCTGCCCGTCACGACCAGGAACAAGGCGGCGTCATTCTCGCCGCCCCGTTCCAGGAGTGCGCCGCCGGGCAGCCCGAACCAGTTGGCCTCTGCCAGCAGGTTGCGCAGCGCCGTTTCGCCGATCGTGTCCAGCAGGGGAAAACTGCGAAGCCGCTCGAGCAGCTCCTCTGGATAGACCGTCTGCTGGCCGACAAGGAAGGAGGAGAGGAACGCCATCTGCATTCTTTCTACTCCATGCCGGAAACCATCACCAAGCCGTCCAGCCACCATCGACCGTCAACGCCGCGCCGGTGATGAAGCTGGCGGCGGGCGAACTCAGGAAAAGCAGGGGTCCGCCGATCTCCGCTGGCTGGCCCAGACGGCCCAGCATGGTGCGCTGCGCCAGCCGCTCGGCGAAGGCTGGCGGGGCGGCGGCCGGAAAAGGTCCCGGTACCAGGGCGTTGACGCGGATATTCTCGCGGCCCAGCTGCGCGGCCAGGTGGCGGGTCAGCTGGATCAGCCCCGCCTTGGCGGGCCCATAATGAAAGGGGCTCTGCCCCGCGGGATCGTCGTAGAGGCGGGCGTCGGGTGAAACCTGGCCATACATGGACGCGATATTGATGATGCTGGCTTCCCCGGAAGCAGCGACCCCTGCCCTCAGCGCGGGTAGCGCCGCGCGGACTGTCTCGAAGGTTGCGGTAACACTGCTGGCGTAAGTGCGGGCGAAATCGTCGGGCTGGAGCGCTTCGAAACTTTTCACCTGCATCGCCACCGCATTGTTGACCAGGATATCCAGCCGCGGCAGGGCACCGAAGAATCCCCGGATTTCATCCACGTCATGGGCATCAAAGGACGCCGGCGATACCGCGTATCCTTCTGCTGCCAGCGCGGCGGCGAAATCGGCCAGTGCCACCGCGTCGCGGCCATTAATGATCACATGGGCGCCCGCCGCGCAGAGCGCGCGTGTCATGGCAGCGCCCAGATGGCCCCGGCTGCCCGAAATGAAGGCAACCCGCCCCTCCAGGCGAAAAAGTTGCAGCGGTGTCATCTTTGCCTCGCCCGAAATTCCAGCCTGACAGCGCAGGGTAAATAAGCTATTTACGCTATCGCCACGCAACTTCTTCGCTGCGCTGCAACATGCGGTGCGCGGATCTGTATGCCTTATTGGAAACAGGTCTTCGCCTTAGTAATGTTGCAAACAGGTTCACACTCGGTCCAAGCAGGGCCAGCCGTGCCGCACACGGTGACCAAAATCACAAAAGGACGACTTCCATGAAACGAACCCTTCTCCGCGCCGGTCTTGTGGCGAGCCTGATGCTTGGCGCCGCGGCCATTGCTTCGCCCGCAGCCTATGCGGCGACCAAGCAGCCCCCGATGACTCCTTCCGTCAACAAGGCGCTGAGCGAGGCGCAGAAATTGTACGGCAAACAGGACTATCAGGGCGCATTGGCCGAGATCCAGAAGGCCCAGCAGGTGTCGGATCCGACCGCCTATGACAAGCTGATGACCAACCGTTTCATGATGCAGATCCAGATCGCGCTGAAGGACCTCAACGCAGCCGACGTGGCCGCGGAAGCCGCCGCCGACACCGACCCGGCCGAGATTCCCGACGACCAGAAGGATGCGGTTTACAAGCCTGCCCTTCAGCTGGCGCTGAACAGCAAGCATTACGACAAGGCGCTCAAATATGCGAAGGCTCTGGAGGCCCTCAACCAGCCGCTGGACGCGAATTTCCAGTCGCTGATCATGCAGGCGCATTATTTCGGCGGCGACACGGAAGGCGCAAAGGCGTTGGCGCAGAAGCACATCGACGCCGCCAAGGCCGCCGGCCAGAAGCCCAGCCGCAATGATTACGATGTGATCATGAGCTCTCAGGTCAAGGCCAAGGACGAGGCCGGCGCCGAGGCGACGCTGGAGCAGCTGGTCGCCGACTTCAATGATCCCGATGACTGGAAGCAGCTCATCAGCGTCTCTTACGGCATCAAGGGCATCCGCGACATCGACGCGTTGTATCTGGGCCGCCTGATGTTCCTGATCGAGCCCAATCCGCCTGCCAATGACGCCTCGATCGTGGGCGGTGTGGCCAGCAAGATGGGCTTTTATGGCGACGCCATGAAGGCCGAACAGGCTGGCGGCACCGGCTTCCCGTCGCCGGACGCCAATGCACAAAAGGACAAGGCGTCGATCCAGCAGCAGATTGCCGCTGGCGCCAAGCAGAATGGCACCTACAACATCAAGCTCGCCGAGGCGCTTTATGGCTACGGCATGTATCCGGAAGCCGAGGCCGCCGCGCACCAGGCCGAGAGCAAGGGCGGCGTCGCCGACCCCACCGAAATACCGATGGTGCTGGGTATGACCCAGACCGCCCAGGGCAAGTATCAGGATGCCCTGGCCCAGTTCGCCAAGGTTCAGGGTGGCAGTCCCGCCACGCCGCGCATCGTCCGCCTGTGGACGTATTTCGTGAAATCGAAGATGGGCCCGGCCACCACCGCAGCCGCGGCGCCCGCACAGTAAGCGCATGGTCAGACGCCGGGGCGTTCGAAGGCGCGTCCCGGCGTTGGCCTGCCGGCTGAAAAGCCGGCCCCTCGCCTCAAGGCCGCCATGAACCTGGTTGTCGGCTTCGCGCCGTTCATGCTGTTCGCGCTGCTTTCCCGCCTGTCAGCCGATCTGGCGTTATGGATCGCGTTCGCAGCGGCCTTTGTCGTCACCATCCGGGATTTCGTTGAAAGCCCCTCGCTGCGCCTTCTGGATGCGGGCAGCCTGTTCCTGTTCTGCCTTCTGGCGCTGGTACGGGGCTTTCTGGCGCCTTCATTGTCGCTGGCACTCGTGCGGTTCCTCATCGAGGTGGGGCTGTTGCTTCTGCTGGCAGGTTCCATGATCGTCCGCCGGCCCTTTTCCATCGACTATGCGCGCCTGGACCCGCGAGAGGCGGCCTGGGAACCGGCCCTGTTCCTGAAGGTCAATTACATCGTCTCGACCGTGTGGATAGGCGCCCTCGCCGCCATGGCCATCACCGATGGCGCCGTCACCCTCGACCCGGACCTGCAGATTTACGGCAGTATCGCCGTCGGTGTTTTGGCGCTGGCAGGCGCCGTGACCTTCACCCTGGTTTATCCGGCACGCGTCGCCAGAAGGAGCGCTTTGCCGGGGCGCCCCTGAACGGTTAGTTTGCTGTTTGGCGCAACCAGACCGGGAGAATTCATGCGACAGGCCGTGATCGTTTCAACCGCACGCACCGGCCTCGCCAAATCCGTGCGCGGCAGCTTCAACCAGACCCATGGGGCGGTAATGGCCGGCCATGCGGTCAAGCACGCCATCGCGCGCGCGACCATACAGGCCGGCGAAGTGGAAGACGTCTATATGGGCTGCGGCTTTCCCGAAGGCGCCACCGGCAACAATATCGCGCGCGAGGCCGCAATTTGGGCAGGATGTCCCGTCAGCACCAGCGGCGTAACCATCAACCGCTACTGTTCCAGCGGGCTCAACGCCATTGCGATGGCGGCACAGCAGATCATGGTGGATGGCGTCGACATCGCCGTAGGCGCCGGCGTCGAATCCATCTCGCTGGTACAGATGGGCGGCATCAATCTCAACCATTTCACCGAGGAGCATCTGCTGCAGGTCAAGCCAGCCTTGTGGATGAATATGATCGAGACCGCCGAGATCGTGGCCGAACGCTATTCCATCAGCCGCGAACGCCAGGATGAATATGCGCTGAGGAGCCAGCAGCGAACCGCTGCCGCGCAGACCGCCGGCCGCTATGACGCGGAGATCGTTCCCCTTGCGACCAGGATGAAGAGGATCGACAAGGCCACCCGAACCGAAAGCATGGTGGACGTGACAGTGTCGCGCGACGAATGCAATCGCCCCGACACGACGCTGGAAGGGCTGGCGTTGCTCAAGCCCGTTCACGCGGGGGGCCAGCAGATCGCGGTCGGCAAGTATGTCACCGCAGGAAACGCCTCGCAGTTCGCCGATGGCGCCTCGGCCTGCGTGCTGATGAGCGACGAGATGGCGGCGAAGAAGGGGCTGAGACCGCTCGGCATCTTCCGCGGCTTTGCCGTGGCAGGCGTGGATCCGGATGAAATGGGCATCGGCCCCGTGCTGGCGGTGCCCCGTCTTCTGGCGCGGCACGGACTGAAGGTGGACGACATCGACCTTTGGGAGTTGAACGAAGCCTTCGCCAGCCAGACGGTCTATTGCATGGACAGACTGGGGCTGGATCCGGAAAAAACAAACGTAAACGGGGGCGCTATCTCAATCGGCCATCCCTATGGCATGACGGGTTCGCGGCAGACCGGCCATATTCTGCTGGAAGGCCGCCGGCGAGGCGCCAAGCTCGGCGTCGTCACCATGTGCGTCGGGGGCGGGATGGGTGCGGCGGGCCTGTTCGAGATCCTGCCCGCCTGACCATGATGTTCCCGGTCAAGCAGTGCCTGCCCTTGATCCTGGCCTTGGTGGCGCTTTGCGCCTGCCAGACAACTCCGTCCGCGCCGCGCCCCCCGCCCGATCCGGCAACCCAGATGCCGGCCCTGGAAAGTCGCATCCTGGCCCTGGTTGGGACGGAGCGGATGAAGATAGATCCCAGGGCCAAGGTCCTGAGGCTCGATCCGGAGCTCACCAAAGTCGCCCGTGAACGCGCCCGTGACATGGCGGCCAAGCACTATCTGGCCCATGCCGCACCCAACGGAGACACTTCCGCCAGCCTGCTGATGGCACAAGATGCGACATTCCAGGGGCTGTTGGGTGAAAACCTTGCAGCGCAGCACTACGCACGGCAGAGCGGCATTTCGGTGGAAGATTGCGCCAAGCGCTTTCTTGAGACATGGCTGAATTCGCCGCCGCACAAGCAGAATATGGCCTTCGCCGATTACGACCGCACCGGCGTCGGTGCGGCCGCCAGTGGCGACACTGTCTATGTCGTCCTGCTCTTTGCTACCGATTTGGGTCTTCCGCCGCACACGGAAGGCGCGGCTACCGTCACCCGCTACGACAATCCCAGGGCGGCCAGCGCAGCTTCTGACGGACCGGCCCCGCCACCTGTCCGCTTGCGCGGGGCCGTGGGCGTGTCCGGAAACACGATCGTGCCCAATCGGCACAATAGTGGTGCCTTGCTAACCGCCCATTAAGGCTGTTGGCACCAGTATCGGCGCATGAGCGAGCCCGGTAACTGTTCTGTCTGCCTGTGGATTGGACATCATTCCTTTACACAATATGTAGCCACCGGTACCCTGTGTAGTGGGTGGCTTGTGAGTCGAGATGCGCGCAGAAATCCCCTGGAATGTGGCGGGCATTCCCCCCGAGGCGCGGGAAGCGGCTCGGGCAGCCGCCCGGCGAGAGGGACTTTCCGTCGGCGAGTGGCTTACCAGGCGGATTCTGCGCAGTTTTTCGGGCATGGAGGAAGACGTCATGCCGACTGAGCGCGCCCACTTGGACGCCTGGGGCCTGCCCCAAGCCACTACCAGCCGCCGCGATACCGAAGATATGCTGGCCCGGGTGGGGCGCAGCGAGACAGAAACATCCGAAATCTTCGGCAGGATCGAGGAGCAGCTGAGGGGCCTGTCCCGGCGGCTGGATTCCTCGGAGCGCAGCCATTCCGAATCCAACCGGGTGCTGTCGCGTACCGCCCAGGAAATCAACATTGCCTCTCGCGAGCAGGCCCAGGTCTTTGACCAGTTGAGCACGAACGTAATCGCACTGTCCGAGCGGCTGGAGCGGGTCGAGCGCGCCGCCGCAAGCGACGGCATCAGGGAAGCGGTAAAGGCCCTGCATCAGGGCCTGTCGCGCTTGGCCGATCAGGCCTCCCAGACCGCGAACCAGTCGGCCGCCCAGGTGTCCAACCTGGCTACCAGCCTGGAACAGCTGGCCGTGCGCCTGGGCGCTGTCCGCATGGACGCGGAAGATGCCGACAAGCAGCTGGCCCAACGCATCCTGGCCGTCGAGAATCTGGCGCACAACAAGGTGGCGCATCTGGACGACCGGGTCGCCAGGCTGGAAGGCAGTATTCGGAACGATCTTGAAGCGCTTGAAAAGGGCCTGGCCGCAGTACAGGGCAGTCTGGAAGCTGACCAGGCCGCGATGGAACAGCGGCTCAAGCATCACCTGGCCAACGTGGAATCGGGCCAAACGGCGATGCAGCAGCGACTTGAAGAGCGCTTCGCCGGCATGGAGGCGGCCCAAGCTGGCGCGGAGCAGCGATTCGATCAGCGTCTGGCCAGTGTGGAAAAGACCGCGCAGGTCCACACCAACGCCCTGGACCATGCTCTGGAGAAAATCGAGGCCGCCGCCAATGCACGCGCCGCCGATCAGGTCGAGGCCCAGCGCCGCGCCGCGTCGATCGAGGAAAACCTGCAGGGCCTGCGCGAGGCCATTATGCGGCTGGAGTCCCGCGGCCCCGATGCCGCGATCGAGCATCGCCTGGACAATGTCGAGCGCAACCTTGGCGGCCTGATTGATCGCCTGCAGGAGGATGGCTCGGCCGCGCCGCTACAACAGTCGCTGAATGCGCTGGCCCTTCGCATCGAAACACTCGAAAAGGACCACAACGAGCTTCTGGCCGAGGTGCGCACTGGCGGTTCGTCCCAGGCGGCTTCAGCCTTCGCGCCATCGGATTTTCCGCAATCCGCATTCCCGCAGGATCACGACGCTTTCCGTCCCCTCGACGAGCCTGCAGCCCCGCCCCCCGTTGGCTTTGACGTGCCGCCCTTCCCGGAGCCTCAGCCTGAACTGGGATATGACGCCCACACTCAGCCGCCGTCCCAGACCGGCCCCTTCGCCGATGACAGCGCCGAGCAGTATTTCTACGGGGGCGAGCCATCCGAACCCGCCCACCCCGGCCCGGCGCATGAATCCTCGCCTGGGGCGGGAGGATTCGAGCCGTTGGCGGACTTCACCGAGCCTTTCGAGCCTGAACCGGAGCCGGAAAACTTCCTGGCCCAGGCCCGCCGCACCGCTCGCGCTGCTGCCGAAAGGGCCGAAAATGAGCGCCAGAGCCGCGGCTTCCACTGGGGAAGGGCTACCAGCGCGGCCAATGACGAGGATCGCCCCCGCTATCTGATTCCCGCAGTTATTGCCCTGATCGTGGTGCTGGCGGTCGCAGCCGGCCTGGTGCTGAGTCAACGCATGCGCACGGAGCCCCGTGTCAGCGAAATCGCCATCCCCGCGAAGCCCGCCAGCCACAATCGCATTGCCTCTGCCCCGCCTGTCGCCGGCAAGGGCTCGGCCGTGACCCCCGCCAAGCCGTCGGCTGGCGAGACGGCACAGCTCGCGGTGGCGCCCCCGGCCGCGAAGCCCAAGGTTGCTCAGCCCGCATCCGCCATGGCCGACAAGGGGGAGAACGTCCAGTCGAATGCCGTCAAGACACTGCCGCAGCGCGATGTGCACAAAGCGCCGGTGAACCCTGCTCCCCGCGGCAGCGCTGCGGCACAAAAAGCGCCGGACCGCGTGATTCAGCTGGCTAATGCCGACAATCCCGTCGCTCAGACCATTTTGGGCCTGCGCTATCTGGACGGCACTGTCGACACAGCCGTGAACCTGCCCGAAGCCGTGAAGTATCTGACCGCGGCCGCCACCCAGGGCCAGCCAGTGGCGCAGTACCGGCTGGGCACTCTGTACGAACGTGGGCAGGGCGTGCCGGCCGATGGCGCCAAGGCATCGCACTGGTACCAATTGGCCGCCAATCAGGGTAATCGCAAGGCGATGCACAATCTGGCCGTGGCATATGCCTCCGGCGCCATGGGCAAAAAGAACATGGCCGAAGCCGCGCGCTGGTTTGCCAAGGCCGCGGCGCTTGGTCTTTCGGATTCCCAGTTCAACCTGGCAGTACTTTACGAACGGGGCGATGGCGTGCCGCAGAGCCTGCTGGATGCCTACAAATGGTATTCCATCGCCGCCGCGTCAGGCGATGCCGAATCCAAGGCGCGCGTGGGGGTCCTGCAGTCGCAGTTGGGCGATTCGGACAGGGCCGCGGCCCAGAAGGCGGCGGCTGCCTTCCATGCCGCGCCGTTGAACCGCAGTGCCAACGTGCCGCCCGAACCGGCCGATCTGGGCTGATCCATCACATTTTCAAAGCGTATGTGACGGCTTCTGGCGGTTGACCGGCGGTAACGGCGCGCGCACATTGGCGGGGCCGATGCGCCCAGCCGAGCTGTCCGCCCGAGTCACCATGGAGATCTATCTTCCCGTTGCCGAAATGTCAGTCCATTGGCTGGTCATCGTCGGGCTGGGAGGCGTCGTCGGTTTTGTATCGGGCATGTTCGGGGTCGGCGGCGGATTTCTTCTGACGCCGCTTCTTGTATTCTATGGAATTCCATCCACCGTGGCGGTAGCCACCACTCTCTCGCATGTTACGGCCTCTTCGATGTCAGGCGCGCTGGCTCAGTGGCGCCGACGCGCCATCGATTTTACCATGGCCGGCGTGATGCTTGCGGGCGGCATTGCAGGTACGGTCGTGGGTGTATGGCTTTTCGCGCTGATGCGCCGCCAGGGCCAGATGGACCTGACTGTGGGAGCGACCTATGTGCTGCTCCTTGGGACGATCGGTACAATCATGCTGCGTGAGAGTTTGGTCAGCCTGCGCTCCGCGCACGCCGGACAGCCGGTGCGGGCGCGCGCGATCAACCGCGCCTGGATGGCGAGCCTGCCATTGAAGATGCGCTTTCGCCAATCCCGTCTCTATATCAGCGTTATCCCACCCATGGGGTTGGGATTCGTGATAGGAGCCTTGGGTGCGATCATGGGCATCGGCGGCGGGTTCATCATGGTGCCCGCCATGATTTATCTGCTGCGCATGCCCACGAGCGTGGTGATGGGCACGTCGCTGGCGCAGATAATCGGCGTCACCGCCATTACGACGGTGCTGCAGGCGACAAGCAATTATGCCGTCGACATCGTTCTGGCACTGTTCCTGATTGTGGGAGGCGTGGTGGGCGCGCAGATCGGCGTGCGCATTTCCGGCAGGCTGCGGGGCGAGCAACTGCGCCTGTTGCTGGCGATAGTGGTGTTGGCGGTCTGTGGGGGTCTTCTGTGGGGACTTATCGCCCGTCCGGCGGACGTCTACAGCTTGTCGCTGGAGGAGCAATGAAGCGGATTGCGGTATCATTGCTGCTGCTGACGATAGTGCCGCTTGCGTGGCCCGCGCGGGCCGAGGACCTGGTATCCGGCGTCAGCCAGGACGTGATCCAAATCACATCCAACTACACGGGCACCTCCATCGTGGTGTTCGGCGCCATCGAGCGGCCACTGGGTTCGGAAGGCCGCGACATCGTTGTGGTTGTGCGCGGTCCCGACACCGATCTGACCGTGCGCAGGCGCGAACGGATTGCAGGAGTGTGGGTAAACAGCGATGCCGCCCGCCTGGTCGGCATGCCATCCTATTACTATATGGCCAGCACCAGACCATTGGAGGCCATCGCCGCGCCCGCCGACCTGACGCGCTACGGCATTGGTGAGCAGCATCTGGTCCCGCAGCAGATCGTCAGCCATCACGATCCCCGGCCGTTCCAGAAGGCAGCGATCAGGCACCTGGAAAGGCTGAACCTCTACACCGAAGCACCTGGCAGCATCGATTTCCTGAGCGAGACCCTGTTTCGAACCCGCGTGCCGGTGCCCGCAGGGGTGACGCGCGGCCAGTACAATGTCGAGGTCTACCTGTTCCGTGGCGGGCAGGTCGTGAGTGCCCAGTCCACGCCGCTATTCATCGACCAGACCGGACTGGAACGGCGGCTGTTCAACTTTGCCCGCGACGCGCCGTTCTGGTACGGCCTTGCCGCGGTGGCGATGTCGATCCTGCTGGGCTGGATATCCTCGGTTCTGTTCCGCCGCCCGGCGTAAAGCGGCCTTATCCCACATGCGTGCGTGCAATCGCATAGATGCGTTCGTGGCCCAGCATGTACGCGTGAAAGGTCTGCGCAAACAAAGAGGCAATCGCCGGATCGCCCACGTCCAGGCCGCCGGTATAGGCACCGAATGACGGCATCACCAGTCGAAACCCGTCACTGACGAAGCAACGCCGGCGTACCGTCCGACCCCACTTCGTCACGGCCGCGCAAGGATGAAAATGGCCCGCCACCTCGCCCCGCTGAAACATCATGCGGGGTTCATGGCGGAAAATCAGTCCGCCAAGACGGTATTCCTGGGCCACTATGCCGGCAGCCCATGGGGGCGGCGTCGGGTCGTGATTGCCCGCGATCCAGATCCATTCCGTCGGGATCGCCGCCAGCAGAGCGCGTTCAACCTCGCCCATGCGGTCACCGGCTCCGCCATCATGAAACGTGTCGCCCAGCGCGATGATGCGTTCCGGACGGTGACGCGCCACCGCGCGGCTGACGCGCAGCAGCGTATCCGTCGTGTCATAAGGTGGCAGGAACTGACGGCTACGGGCGTAGGCGCTGCCCTTTTCAAAATGCAGGTCGGCAACGACCAGGGTACGATGCGCCGGAATGAA
>JBEHXB010000032.1:0-13544 GCA_048498895.1 Pseudomonadota bacterium | reverse complement strand
GCCAGGCGCATTACACCGGCGGCGGCTTCCCGCGCGTGTTCTACCTGAACTATCACGGCTATCCGAAATTCTTTCCGCTCTGGGCGCTGGCGCGCTATCGCAACCTGAAGACGGGCAATTCGCGACGGGTGGAGTACGGTCTGTGATCGGGCGGGATCGTCTCAGCCCGAAAGATCCGGCAGGGCCATGACCGTCATCGCCGTCACCGGCCTGACCAGGGAAGCCGAGATCGTCGGTACCACCGATGTCGTGGCGGTGGCGGGCGGCGGCGATGGCGAGGGCCTGGCGAAAAAGCTGGACGCCCTGCATGGCGACATCCGCGGCGTGATTTCCATCGGTCTGGGCGGCGGGCTGTCGCCGCTGCTGAGGGTCGGCGACGTGGTGATCGCCGAGCGCATCAGCTTCGACGGGCCGCTGGGCCAGAACAGCAAGGTCTGGGACTGTGAGGAATCCTGGCGCGTGCGGCTGATGTCGCGCATCGCCCATGCCCACCAGGGTGTCATCGCCGCCAGCGATATGGTGCTGCAGGATGTAGGGGCCAAGGCCGGCCTGCACGACCGCACCGGCGCGCTGGCGGTCGACATGGAATCCCACATCGCCGCCCGCTTTGCCGCGTCCCGCAACGTGCCGCTCGCCGCCCTGCGTGTCATCTCCGACGACGCGCGCCACACATTGCCGCCTGCCGCGCTGGTGGCGATGCAGCCGGACGGAAGCATCTCCATCGCCCGCGTGCTGTGGTCGCTGGTGAAAAAGCCCCAGCAACTGCCCGCGCTGGTCCGCACCGGCAGGGGTTCGTCGAAAGCCTTTAAGGAATTACTCCGCTGCCGCGACCTCTGTGGTGTCGGACTTGCCGGCACGGATCTCTGACATCTTCTTCTGGACGTGGGCCGAGAAGACGAACTCGGCCGGCCGCTGCTTCGACAGGTCGATCTCCGGCGCGAACGGCCCGTCGGTCTTCACCCCGCGCAGCGCGATGGGCAGCATCTTGAGCGGATGGCGGATCGCGTCGGTGGCGGCGGTACCTTCGAAGCCGCAATGCACCATGCAGTTGGCGCATTTCTCATACTTGCCGACGCCGTACTTTTCCCACTCGGTGCCTTCCATCAGCTCCTTGAAGGTCTTGGCATAGCCTTCGCCGAGCAGGTAGCAGGGCTTCTGCCAGCCGAACACGGTCAGCAGCGGCATCGACCAGGGCGTGCACTCATAGGTCTGGTTTCCGGCCAGGAAATCCATGAACAGGCTGGAATTGGTGAACTCCCAGTCCTTGCCGCCGTTGCCGCGCTTGAGGATCTCGCGGAACATGGTCTTGGTGCGCTCGCGGTTCAGGAAGTGCTGCTGGTCGGGCGCGCGCTCATAGGCATAGCCGGGCGACACGGTGATGCCATCCAGGCCCATCGCCATCATTTCGTCGAAGAAGCGGGCGGTGCGCTCCGGATCGGTGCCGTCGAACAGGGTGCAGTTGATCTGGGTGCGAAAGCCGCGCGCCTTGGCCAGCTTGATGGCGGCGATGGCCTTTTCATAGGTCCCGTCCAGGCACACCGATTTGTCGTGCATCTCCTTGTCGCCGTCCAGGTGGATGGACCAGGTGAAGTTGGGATGCGGCTTGTACTGGTCGATCTTCTTGGCCAGCAGCAGCGCGTTCGTGCACAGGATCACGAACTTGTCGCGCTCGATATAGCCTTCGACGATCCTGGGCATGTCGCGGTGGAGCAGGGGCTCGCCGCCCGCGATCGAGACGGCGGGCGCGCCGCATTCGTCGATCGCGTCCATGCACTGCTGGTACGACAGCCGCTGGTTCAGGATGTCGTCGGGATAATCGATCTTGCCGCAGCCGGCGCAGGCCAGGTTGCAGCGGAACAGGGGCTCCAGCATCAGCACCAGCGGATACTTGCCGCCGGACAGATGCTTCTTCATGACATAGGCGCCGATCTTGGCGGCCTGGCGAATCGGCAATCCCATTTGCGTTAAGCCCTCAGCTCGGCCGGCAGGCGGAATTCGATATGTTCCGTCTTGCCGTGCATGGTTTCCACGCTCACATCCTCGATGGCGTTCAGCGCGTCGATCACGTGGTTCACAAGTTCTTCCGGTGCGCTGGCGCCGGCGGTCAGGCCGACGATGTTCTTGCCCCGGACCCATTCGGGCCTCAGCTCGCTGCCGTCATTGATCAGATAGCTGGGAACGCCTTCCTCCAGCCCGATCTCGCGCAGCCGGTTGGAGTTGGAGCTGTTGGCCGCGCCCACCACCAGGATCACATCGGCGATCTTGGCCAGTTCGCGCACCGCGGTCTGGCGGTTCTGGGTGGCATAACAGATGTCGGAAGTCTCCGGCCCGACAATGTCCTTGAAGCGCCGCTTCAGCGCCACGATGATTCCCTTGGTGTCGTCGATCGACAGCGTGGTCTGCGTGATATAGGCGACGGGCGTGTCGGCGGCGATGTCCAGCGCCTCCACATCCTCTTCCTTCTGCACCAGGTGCACCGGCGCGCCGACCTGGCCCATGGTGCCTTCCACTTCGGGATGGCCGGCATGGCCGATCAGGATCAGCATGCGGCCGTGCGCGACATAGCGCTTGCCCTGATTGTGCACCTTCGACACCAGCGGGCAGGTGGCGTCCAGCACCGGCAGCTTGCGGTCTTCGGCGGTCTTGAACACCGACTGCGGCACGCCATGGGCGGAGAAGACGGTCACCGCGCCCTCGGGCACCTCGTCCAGTTCCTCGACGAACCGCGCGCCCTTGCTCTTGAGGGTGTTGACGACGTGCTTGTTGTGCACGATCTCGTGGCGCACATAGACAGGCTCGCCATACTTGTCGAGCGCCTTCTCCACGATGTCGATGGCACGCACGACCCCGGCACAGAAGCCGCGGGGCTGGGCTAGGATGACTCGCATACGGATCCCTGATCCAAAGGGCTGGTTTCCGGACGGGGGCATATCAGAACCCGCGCCGTAGCCCAAGCGGTGGCTGCAGTGCAACATCGATATTGTCCCGTATCACGAAAGGGGGTGCAACCCTTTCGACGGTACGGATAAGCCCATGCTTTGGCAGGAAACGCCGCCACTGTGGCAAGGCGGCCATAGCGGCGACTTGGTGGTTGCATTCCGGCCTGAAAAGAGGCCATGAACCCGCCGGTAAAACGGCATTTGGGCTGGGAACCGGCCCCGACAGCCAGCAATGAGGCATCTTCATGTCTGACAGTGCCCAGGGGGCCGGGCCAAGGAACGATCCTGCCCTTCTGCCCGTGGCCATCGCCGAGGCGGCGCGCCTGGTCGATTCGACCCTGGATGCGGTGCTGCCCCGGCCCGCCGGCCGCCAGGCCCGGGTGCAGGAGGCGATGCGCTATGCGGTGATGGGGGGCGGCAAGCGCCTGCGCCCTTTCCTGGTCCTCAATTCCGCCCGCCTGTTCGGCGTGCCCGACGACCGGGCCCTGCGCGCCGGGGCGGCCATCGAATGCCTGCATACCTATTCGCTGGTGCATGACGACCTGCCCTGCATGGACGACGATGACCTGCGCCGCGGCCGGCCCACCACCCACATCGCCTTTGACGAGATGACGGCGGTCCTGGCCGGCGACGCGCTTCTGACATTTGCCTTCGAGATCCTGGCCGGCGCGGCCACGCATCCCGACGCCGGCGTCCGCTGCGCGCTGATCGCCCGCCTGGCCGAGGCCAGCGGCCACAGCGGCATGATCGGCGGGCAGATCATCGACATGCTGGCCCCGTCCTTCCTCAAGCAGGGCAGCTTCGGCGTGGACGATGTGATCGAGCTTCAGCGCAAGAAGACCGGCCAGCTGTTCGAGTTTTCCTGTGAGGCGGGACCGGTTCTGGCGCAGGCCGGCGCGGACGACCGCGCCCGTCTCAAGGCCTATGCCGAGGAGATGGGGGTTGTGTTCCAGATCACCGATGACCTGCTGGACGTCACCTCGACGGCGGAGAAGACCGGCAAGGCGGTGGGCAAGGACGCCGACATGGGCAAGCAGACACTGGTCACCCTGCTCGGTGTCGAGGGCGCCAGGGCCGAGGCCCGGCGCCGCGCCGCCAGGGCGGTCGAAGCCCTGGGTCCCCACGCCGCGCGCGCGCCGCAGCTGTCCGGCCTGCCATTCTTCCTGCTGGACCGTGACGCCTGACGGCTTTCAAAAAGACGGAAAATTGCCGTCATTTGCCGCCAAAAGCGACCTTTGTGCGTTAGACCGGAGTATCGGGAGAATTTCATGAACCGCATGTTGAAACCCATTTTCCTGGGCCTGATGCTGACCGCCGCGCCTGCCGGCCTGACCGTGACGGTCCAGCCCGCCATGGCCCAGACCGCCGACCCGGCCGCATCCCGGATCCAGGATTTTTATGACGCGCTGATCGGATCGATGAAGTCGGGCGGAACGGCCAAGTCCCGCTACGACAGGCTCAAGCCCGCGGTGGAAAAGGCCTTCGACCTGCAGGCGATGACGGCCGCCGCGGTCGGCCCCACCTTCGCCGGCATGTCGGACGCCGACAAGAAGGCGCTGGTCGATGCCTTCAGCCGCATGACCATCGCCAACTACGCCAAGAATTTCGACTCCTACAGCGGCGAGAAATTCACCGTGGAGCCGAACTCCATCACCCGCGGCAGCGATCATTTCGTCAAGACCAGGCTGGTGCCTTCGTCCGGCGATCCGGTCGCCTTCATCTACCGCATGCATGAGGCGGGGAACGGATGGAAGGTCATCGACATCTATCTGGCGGGCAATATCAGCCAGATGGCGCAGAAGCGGTCCGATTTCGCCAGCACGCTGAAGTCGGGCGGCCCCCAGGGCCTGGCCAGGAAGATCAACGCCCTGGCCGATCAGGATCTCTCCTGATCTTATCCGCACGCGAAGGAGAGGCGGGCCTGCGCGCGCCTCAAACCTCGGGATCGTGGAACTTCATGTGCACCGGCGGCGGCCCCAGCAGCGCCGGCGACAGCAGCAGCGTCGTCACCAGCACCCACATCAGCGAGATCATCAGCAGCTCGCCCATGCTGGCGGTGCCCGGATGCACGCTCAGCCATAGCGTGCCGAAGCCCGATGCGGTGACCGCCGCGCTGAAGATCACGGCGCGGGTCAGGGCGGAAGCCAGGAAGCAGCGCTGGCCGTGCCGCCATGCCACCACGAAATAGATGTTGAACGCCACCCCGATGCCAAGCAGCAGCGGCAGCGCGATCACGTTGGCGAAATTGAGTCTCAGCCCGATGGCCACGCAGGTCGCCAGGGTCAGAAGGCCTGCCAGCACCAGCGGCACCAGGGTCATCATCACTTCGTGGACGCTGCGCAGCACCGCGGTCAGCAGGATGATGATGGCGATGAAGGACAGCACGCCCGCCTCGGTAAAGGCGCCGACGATGGTCTTGCCGGATTCGCGGATCGAGATCGGTGAGCCGGTTGCGTCGGGCGCCACGCTCAGCACCTGGTCGGAGAAGGCCGACAGCGCGGCCGGGTCGTTGCTGGTGTCCTTGGGAAAGACCTGGATGCGCGCGGTGCCGCCCGGCGAGACCCAGTCCTGGCGCAGTTCGGCCGGCATGTTCCCGATGGTGACGGGCCCTGCCTTCAGCGATTGCGACACCTGGGACAGCATGGTTTTCAGCCCCGGAATCAGCGCCTCGCGCGCGTGGCCCAGGGCCGGTGGCCCCGCCTTCACGACTGCGTCCAGCGCGTCGGCGAGCTGGCGCGCCTCACGCGCCGGCTTGTCCTGGGCGGTGCCGGCGGCGGCGCGCAGCTTGGCGGCGGTCGATTTCATGGCCGCCAGGTCTTCCCCCGGCGTCGGCGGCGGCGCCACGTCGAAGGGATTGATGGTGGCGTCCAGAAGGTTGTCGGCATCCCCGATCAGCGCCAGCTTGGCCTGCTGGTCCGATGGCAGGAAGCTGGACAGGGTGACCACCTGACCCACCAGCGGCTGCTGGGAAATGCGCTCGGCCAGCGCGTTGGCCACCGTCAGGGACACCGCGGGAATGTCGATGGTGTTGGGCGAGGTCTGCGGATTTTTCATCAGGTCGTACAGGGTGGAGACCGACTCCATCTTGCGGCTGCGCAAATCCAGCGGATTGGAATCGAAACTCACAAAGCCCATCATCGCCAGCGACACGACGGCGGCCAGGCCCGCCACGATGATCACCTGGCGCCGGTGGGCGGTCATGAAATCGTCCACCCGGCCCAGTGCGCTGAAGCCCACATCCTCATATTCGCCGGGCGGGTTCAGCAGCATGAGGAGCGCCGGCAGCATGGTGATGGACAGAAGGAAAGCCACGATCATGCCCATGCCCGCGACCAGGCCCAGCTCCGCCACGCCGGTATAGGTGGTGGGCAGGAACGAGAAGAAGCCCGCCGCGGTGGCCGCCGCCGCCAGCGCCAGCGGCACGCCCACTCCGCTTCCCGTATTGGCCAGCGCCTGCGCCAGATTCTGTTCGCGATAGCGCTCGGCCCGGTAGCGCACCGAGAACTGGATTCCGAAATCCACCCCCAGCCCCACGAACAGCGCAATGAAGGCAATGGAGATGATGTTGAATACGCCGACCGCCATCAGTCCCAGCCCCATGGTGATGGCAAGCCCCACGAACAGCGTGACCAGGATGGCGAAGATGATGCGGAAGGATTTCAGCGCCAGCCACAGGGTCAGGAGCACGCCCGACATCATCGCGCCCGTCATCAGCCAGACGCGATCGGTCAGGGTGGCGAATTCCTCGTCCGACAGCGGCACCGGACCGGTCAGCCGCACCTTGACGCCATGGGCGGCGTCCAGGCCGAGACCGGCGGCGGCGGTCCGGATTGCGGCGCTGGCCTTGGCGCCCGGCTCCAGCGCATCGAAATCCAGCTTGGGCTTGACGGCGATGAAGCGGCGCAATTCCTCCGGCCTGGGCTCCTCGCCGGTGACCAGCGAGCGCCATGACAGATAGCGCGTATTGCCCCTGGCGGCGGCGTCGAAGGCGGCGGCGAAGCGCGCCATGGGTCCGTCCAGGTCCGCCAGTTTGGCGTCGCCCGTCTGGATGCCCAGAAGCGCGGTGGAAAGACTGTTCATGATCCCGCGGATGGAAGGATCGGATGCCAGCGAGCCCAGGAACGGCTGGGCCTTGATGAGTTGCTGGGTGGTCTGCTGGACCTCGGGCAGGGACAGGAACAGAAGTCCGTTCTGGTTGAAGAAGGGACCGCCATCGGGCCGCCTCACGCGCGTGAAATGGGTGTGATCCTTCTGCAGCGCGGCCGAAAGGCGCGCCGCGGCGGATTCCGCCAGCTCCGGCGTCGCCCCGTCGATCACCACCAGGGTCAGGTTGCTCTGCTGGGGAAAGGCCGCGTCGAAGCGCGCCTCGCGCATGCGCCAGCCCACCTTGGCGTCGATCAGCGCGGTACTGTCGCTGTTCATGGCGAAATTCTGCGAGGTATAGACCCCCGCGCCCACCGCCAGCAGCAGGCTGACCAGGATCACCGGCAGATAAAAACGGCAGCAGAAGGCAACAATGCGTTCGACGATGGTCATGCGCGTTGGTCAGGCTCTGAACGCAGGGTTAGAGCATGTTCCGGCGCCGGTTGAAAGCAGGGGACTAGAAGTCCGGCAACTCCGCCGTCTGGACGGACTTTTCCTCGACCTGGCGGGCCCGGCGCTGCAGGTAATAGGCCCGCATGGTGGCGTAATAGTCCACGCTGGCCCGCTCGATGTCGCGATAGGTCACGATGTTGGCGGACCGGTTGTCGATCGACCCCAGCGAGGAGCGGACCAGCCCCACATAGTTCCGCCCTGAATAGCGCGCATAGCGCAGCGGGGTGAAATAGCCGTCAACATAGCTGCCGGCCAGGTCGCGCACCGCCGAGGGGCCACGGAAGGGCAGCACCAGATAGGGGCCGGGCGGCACGCCATAGACGCCCAGCGTTTCGCCGAAATCGCGATGCGCTTCGGGCAGGCCCCAGTCCGTGGCAACGTCGAAGATGCCCACCACGCCGATGGTGGTGTTGATGATGAAGCGGCTGGCGGCGATGCCGGCATTCTCGAATTCCAGCTGCAGCACGTCGTTGGCGGCGGTGACCGGCCCGCCCAGGTTGTTCAGCACATTGTGCACCGTGCCGCGCACCGGCCGCGGCACCGCGCTGGTATAAAAGCTGGCCGCGGGCAGGGCGGCATGCCGGTCGAGCCGCTGGTTGAAGTCGAAGAAGAAGCGGTTCATGGGCTCGAGCGGATCGTCCGGCGCTTCCGGATCGCTGGCGCAGCCGGCCGTGAAAAAAGTCACGGCAAGCGCCAGGACAATCCCGGCCCTGCATTTTCGAGAACGTGCCATCGCCCCAAATGCCCTGCTCACCGGCTTTGCCGATCGCGCCTGGCCCCCACCCATTGCGACAGCTAGCTAACCACTCAATTCCCATCCATTGGAAGGGGAAACTCGGGGGATGTTAAGCTTGTCCGCGAATTAAATGGTCAAGGCGGACGGCTTGGCCCGGACGAGGGGATCGCCTAAACAATATGCCGGCAAGGCAGGCAGGCATGAACCAACCAGAACTTTTGCGACTGCGAAACAGCATCGACAATATCGATGCGGCGCTTATTCATCTGTTGGCGGAGCGCTTCAAATGCACCCAGGCGGTGGGCGAGTTCAAGGCCAGCCAGGGTCTTCCCCCCGCCGATCCCGCCCGTGAGACCGCCCAGATCGCGCGCCTTCGCCGGCTGGCCGAAGAAGCCAGGCTCGATCCCGATTTCGCCGAAAAGTTCCTGAACTTCATCGTCAAGGAAGTCATCCGCCACCACGAAGCCATATCGAAAAGCCGGACCGAACGCTGAGACAGCGGGGCGTGGCTTCGTTTGGTTGATCGCCCCCCTCTGTCGCAAGTCGGGTTTGCGAAAACGCAAACACCTTCTTGCGACATCTCCCCCCGCCAGGCGCTGACGCGCCGCAGGGGGAGATAGCTGGTGGATGCCGATGGTCGCGCCGCGGAATGCGGCGCTCGAGGCCTAAGTCAGGCCTAAGCCAGGTAAGCCGCAAGCACAGGCCCGCCTCCCCCTTGTGCGCGAAGCGCACTCAAAGGGGGAGGTGGTTTCAGCGTGCGAAGGCGACCTCTTGGGAGCCGAGCGAAAGCTGAAACCGCAGGGGGTTCACTTTGCCTCCCCCTTGTGCGCGAAGCGCACTCAAAGGGGGAGGTGGTTTCAGCGTGCGAAGGCGACCTCTTGGGAGCCGAGCGAAAGCTGAAACCGCAGGGGGTTCACCTTAGAAAGCCAAAGCCTTGGCGTGCTTCACCACCGGCAGCTTTGCCACCGCTTCGATCACCTTGTCCGGCACCGGGCCATCGACTTCCACCAGGCAGAGGGCGTCCTGGCCCGGGGCGCTGCGGCCAAGCGTGAAGTTGGCGATATTGACTCCGGCATCGCCCAGCATGGTCCCCAGCTTGCCGATGAAGCCGGGCTTGTCCTCGTTGACGATATAGAACATGTGGGGCGCGAACTCGGCCTCCATCGGGATGTCCTTGATCTGGATCAGGCGTGGACGGCGGTTGGCGACGGTGCCCGCGACCCGGCGGGTGGAGACAGCGCCATCCGCATCGACCATGGTGACGACCACCTTGATGAAGCCTTCATAGATGCCCTCGGCGTCCCGGCGGGTCTCGCTCACCTTGATGCCGCGTTCCTTGGCGACGACGGGAGCGTTGACCATGTTGACCTCGCTCATGATGGGCATCAGAAGGCCCGCCAGCGCCGCCTGGGTAAGCGCCCTGGTATTGAGCGCCGCCGGCGTTCCTTCATAGATGATCTCGACCTGGGACAGGCTGGTGCCGGTCAACTGGCCGGCAAAGCCGCCCAGCTTCTCGGCCAGCTCGATCCAGGGCTTCACCTGCTTGGCCTCGGCCGCCGAGATGGACGGCATGTTGAGGGCGTTGGTGATCGCGCCGGTCAGCAGGTAATCGGAAATCTGCTCGGCCACCTGCACGGCGACATTTTCCTGCGCCTCGGTGGTGGAAGCGCCCAGATGCGGGGTCGCGATCACCTTGTCGCTGCCGAACAGCACATTCTCCTTGGCCGGCTCGGCCTCGAACACGTCCAGCGCGGCGCCGGCGACATGACCGTTGTCGATCGCGGCGCGCAGCGCATGTTCGTCGATCAGCCCGCCGCGGGCGCAATTGATGATGCGCACGCCCTTCTTGGTCCTGGCGATGGCGTCGGCGGAAAGGATGTTCTTTGTCTCCGGCGTCATCGGCACATGCAGGGTGATGAAGTCGGCGCGCGCCAGAAGGTCGTTCAGCTCCACCTTCTCCACGCCCAGTTCCACGGCGCGTTCCGCCGACAGGTAGGGATCATACGCGACGACCCGCATCTTCAGGCCGCGCGCCCGGTCGGCGACGATGGAGCCGATATTGCCGGCGCCGATCAGGCCCAGCACCTTGCCGGTGATCTCCACGCCCATGAAGCGGTTCTTTTCCCACTTGCCGCCCTGGGTGGAGGTGTTGGCGGCGGGAAGCTCGCGCGCCAGCGCCAGCATCAATGAAATGGCATGCTCGGCGGTGGTGATGGAATTGCCGAACGGCGTGTTCATCACGATCACGCCCGCGGCGGTGGCGGCGGGGATGTCGACATTGTCGACGCCGATGCCGGCGCGGCCGATCACCTTCAGCTTCTTGGCGGCGGCGATGACGTCCTTGGTGATCTTGGTGGCCGAGCGGATGGCGATGCCGTCATACTGGCCGACGCAGGCCAGCAATTCTTCCTTGGTCATGCCGGGCTTGTTGTCGAAGTCCAGGCCGCGCTCCTTGAAGATGGCGACGGCGGCGGGAGAAAGTTTGTCGGCGATGAGAACCTTGGGCATTGGAAATCTCCAAAAGATTTTCTCCCCCGCGTGCGGGGGAGCTGTCCGCGCGGCGGACGGAAGGGGAAACGGCTTTAAGCGCCCTTGACCTGGGCCCAGGCCCAGTCGAGCCAGGGCGTCAGGGCGGCCACGTCGGCGGTGTCGACCGTGGCGCCGCACCAGATGCGAAGGCCCGGCGGGGCGGCGCGATAGCCGGCGATGTCCAGCGCCACGCCTTCCTTGTCCAGGACCGATGCGATCTTCTTGGCGGCGTCCGCCTTGGCCTCGTCGCTCAGCGCCGTGAACCACGGATCGGTGATCTTCAGGCAGACGCTGGTGTTGGAGCGCACGGCCTTGTCCTCGGCCAGGAAGCCGCACCAGTCGGACTTGGCGACCCAGTCTTCCAGCGCCTTGAGGTTGGCGTTGGAGCGGGCGATCAGGCCCTTCAGTCCGCCCACGCTCTCAGCCCAGTTCAGCGCGTCCAGATAGTCTTCCAGCGCCAGCATCGAGGGGGTGTTGATGGTCTCTCCCTGGAAGATGCCTTCCACGATCTTGCCGGCCTTGGTCATGCGGAAGATCTTGGGCAGCGGCCAGTGCGGGGTATAGCTCTCAAGGCGCGCCACGGCATTGGGCGACAGGATCAGCATGCCGTGCGCGGCCTCGCCGCCCAGCACCTTCTGCCAGGAGAAGGTCACCACATCCAGCTTGTCCCATGGCAGGTCCATGGCGAAGACGGCGCTGGTGGCGTCGCATATTGTCAGGCCGTCGCGGTCGGCCGGGATCCAGTCGCCATTGGGCACCTTCACGCCGGAGGTCGTGCCGTTCCACAAAAACACGGTGTCGCGATTCTTGTGCGCCTTCATTTCGGGAAGCCGGCCATAAGGCGCCTTGTGCACCTCGGCCTTCAGCTTGAGCTGCTTGACCGTGTCGGTGACCCAGTCCTCGCCGAAGCTTTCCCAGGCATAGATGTCGATTTCCAGTGGCCCCAGCAGGGACCACATCGCCATTTCGACGGCGCCCGTATCGGACGCTGGCACAATGGCGATGCGGTAATCGGCGGGAACGCCCAGGATGGCGCGCGTCCTGTCGATCGCCGCCTTCAGCCGGGCCTTGCCGGGCTTGGAGCGGTGCGAGCGGCCCAGAAGGGCATTCTTCAGGTTTTCAGGGGTCCATCCGGGGCGCTTGGCGCAGGGACCGGAGGAAAAAAAAGGCCGTGCGGGACGCACAGCCGGATGCAGGGATTCAGTCATCGCAGTTCATTCCTTCCAGAATGATAGCACCTCGTTGGGGAGGCGTGGCCCGCAGCCCCTATAGTGCGGCAGGAAAGGCGCGTCAATGCAAAAGCCCTTAATGCAAATGCCCTTGATGTCGCGCAAGGCGGCGGAACGGTCGCGGGTCATAATTCGTTCAAAAGTGTGGAACCCGGGAGTCCGCTCATGCCGCCATCTCCGAAGGCCCAGGCCCCTCAGCCCGAACTGGGCATTTCCCTGGACAAGCTCACCTACATCATCGAGCTGGCGCGCGAGTATGACGTCAAGGAAGGCGACAGCGATCCCAATTCCGGCTCCAATCCGGTCGACGATTTCGACGCCGACATTCTGGAGGACCAGCCCGGCGATCCCACGGCCGAGGAACTGGCCGACGCCATTCGCGGCCTCAACGAGGATGAGCAGATTCGTCTCGTCGCCCTGGCATGGCTGGGACGGGGCACCTACGATATCGATGAATGGCCCGATGCCGTGCGCACGGCGCGCGACGAGCGCAATCCCCGCACGGCGGAATACCTGATGGGCCTGCCGCTGCTGGGCGATTACCTGGCGGACGGGCTGGCGCTGTTCGGCGAAGGCATCGTCGATGACAGCGACACGCGCGAGGGCCTGAACCAGGAAGACGAGCCCTTGGGCAACATGCCGGACAAAAGCCGCGACTAGATCGCGATCTCGCCCGTCAGATAGAGCGCGCAGCGTCCCTCGATGATTGTGCGCGCGCCGTCGTCGGTACACACCAGATCGCCGCCCCGCGCCGATGCCTGGCGCGCGAAAAGCGTCTTCCTGCCCAGCCGCTTCGCCCAGAAGGGCGTCAGCGCGCAATGCGCCGAGCCGGTCACCGGATCCTCCGGCACGCCGTAATAAGGCGCGAAGAAGCGGGAAACCATGTCGTATGGCTTGTTGTCTTCGCCGCCTTTGGCGCCGCCGCCCGGCGCCGTCGCCAGCAGCGAGCCGGCCTGCACCCGCATCAGGACATCGGCGAGATCGGCCCGGGGCTCAAGCGCCTTGACGGCATCGGCAAAAGGCCACAGCGCGATCAGCGCGCGCGCCCCGGCGCCGCCCCTGGCGCTGATGTGCAGTTCGGCCGGCGCGGCGGCATTGAGGCTTTCGCCCAGCGCGGCGGCAAAACCCTCCGGCGGCGTGAAAGGTTCGGAGGGCGCCGACGGCAGCGACATCGCCAGCCTTTCCCCGGCGCCACGCCGAACCACCAGCTCGCCGGAACGGGTCATGAAGCGCACTTCGTTCAGCGACGGGTCGATCCCGTTGAAGATGGTCCAGGCGCTGGCCAGCGTGGCGTGTCCGCACAGATCGACCTCACGGGCGGGCGCGAACCAGCGCAGGTCATAGACGCCATCGCCCCTCTTCACGAAAAAGGCGGTCTCGGCGACATTGTTCTCGGCGGCGATGGCCTGCATCGTCTCCGCCGCCAGCCAGCTTTCCAGCGGCACGATGGCGGCGGGATTGCCGCCAAGCGGGCGGTCCGCGAAAGCATCAACCTGCCAGAGCCTCAATCGCGTC